>JBBFLL010000025.1:0-29744 GCA_037479045.1 Brevinematales bacterium
TCTTTTGTGACTTGACAAAAGAAAAGGTGACGATATGTTTTGCCAACTTTTTACCAAAAAGTTAAATACAGGATGTCAAGTTTTCACCGATTGTAGCTACAGGATATAGGAAAAAATCTCCGCAACTACTTTCCCGGCAGAGGTGTATTGCGTCAGCACGGCACTGCCATAGGCAGTGTCGGTGGTAGATTGCTTCGCTTCGCTCGCAATGACGCTTACAGACGACTCAAATCTCTGAATTATTTAAAAATTGCTTTGCCTTCTTGCGAAGCATCGAAATGACAGAAGGTCATGTTAAGCCTTAAAGAGTAAAATATTTCACAAAAACTTTGCTATTTCACTTAATTCTTTTCTATCTTTCGAGCTTTTTGGTTTATAGTTTTCATCTGGATAGCCAAGAGGTGTTATAGCATAAACCATCTCATTTTCTTTTAAGTTCAGTGCTTTTCTTAATTCTTGTTCGTCAAAGGCTCCAATCCAGCAAGTCGCAAGTCCAAGATTGGCAGAAGCAAGAATAATATATGTCATCGCTATGGCAAGGTCTGTTTCAATAGCATCATAACCATCTTTTCTTTTCCAGCTTTTTGTTTTATCACCTTTCACGGCTATTATGCATGGAGCATTAATGAGCCACTCTCTTGGATAAGTCTTTTTCACTTTATCAAGAAGTTCTTTTGAGCGGATTACAAGAAATTCCCATGGCTGTTTGTTTGCGGCAGAAGGGGCAAATCTTGCTGTTTCAAGTATTTTTTTGATTTTTTCTTCTTCTACAGGCTTATCAGTATAACTTCTTATACTTTCTCTTGTTTTTATTAACTCAAAAAACTCCATCAATCTTCCTCTTTTGAGTTTACATTACCTTCATTAAAGAGGGAAAGTATTTCTTCTATTTCTTTTTTTGTTTTTTTTCTTGATTTCAGTAGGTTGTTTATTTTTTCTGCTGATCTTAAAACAGTGCTATGAGCTTTTCCACCAAAAAGCATTCCAATTTCGGTCAATGAAAGATTAGTATACACTTTTGAGAGATACATTGCCACCTGTCTTGCGTATGCGATGTTTTCAAGTCTTTTTTCAGACTTGAGTTCATTTACTGTAATATTAAAATATTTTGATACTGCTTTTTGGATATCTGTTACACTGATATTCTTTGGGACTTCAACTTTTATCTTATCTCTTAATATTTCCTTTGCAATTTCAAGAGAAACATCTTTTTTCTTGAGACTTGAATATGCTATTACCTTTGTTAATGAACCTTCGAGGAGTCTTACATCACTTTCTACATTTTGTGCTATGTATTCAATCACCTCTTCAGGTATATAGATACTTTCTTCGGCTGCTCGAGCTAAAAGGATAGCTTTTCTTGTTTCGTAATCTGGTGATTCAATCTTAACTGAAAGTCCTGAGTCAAACCTTGTCCTGAGTCTTTCCTCAATAGCTGATAAACTTTTAGCTGGTCTATCACAGGCAAAAATAAGCTGCTTTCTTACGTGAAATAATTCATTAAATGTATGAAACAATTCTTCGAGAGTGCTTTCTTTCTTCTGAAGAAATTGAATATCATCGATTATAAGAACATCAAAACTTCTATATTTTCTTCTGAATTTTATTGCTTCTCCATTTCTGATAGCTTCTATGAATTCATTTGTAAAATTTTCACTTGTTGTGTAGTAAACGGAGAGTTCTGGTTTATCTTTCATAATCTTGTGGGCTGTTGCTTGAAGTAAATGAGTTTTACCGAGTGCTGAATTTCCGTAAATAAACAAAGGATTGTAAGACTTAGAGGGATTTTTTGCTACCTGCATTGCTGCTGCATGTGCAAAATCGTTGTTTGCACCAACTATAAACCTTTCAAAAGTATATTTTGGGTTTAAAAGTGGTATTTTGGGCTGTTTTTTAACTACCTGTGGAGCGGAAGCTGTTTTCAAACTCTTATAACTTTCTTCAGAAAAAGACATTTCTACAACGAAATTATAATCCTTTTTAAATAAATTACGGGCAATCTTTTTTGCATAATCAAGATAATTATTTACAAACCAGCCACTTGTAAGAGGATCAGGAGCAACCAGAATGATATTTTCATCATTCTGAATTTCCTTGAATTTGATCTTATCAAGTATAGCAGCGTTAAGTGATGAATCAAAGTGTTTTCTGAGTTCCCCATAAATTTCATTCCATACTTCCATAAAAAACCCCTCTCTAAAATAATATTGATTTTCCAAAAAAATTTTTAAACTATTTTTTATAAAAATATCTTTAAAAATTTTAATCACAGGCTTTTTTGCAAGCTCAAAAGCCTGTTTTAAAGAAACTTTTTATTTTCTCTAACAATCGGTTTACATTACAAAAAGTATAGGAGACAGTAAAGATTACTGAAATGGAAAGGGATTGATAACATAAAAACATATCTTTGTGCAATTTTTTAAATGAAAAAGCCAGCCTTAAAAAGGAGCCCTTAATCGTAAAAAAGCGAAGTAAATATTAGCTCCAAGATGACCCATCCACTTTCCATTTTAATAACTCCCCATACTTTTTGACAAACAAAAATACCACCCATAAAATATTGGTGGTCAGGTTTAATAAGCCGTTAAACCCTGCCACCTTAAAACAGGGAATATTTCTTTTCCATTAAATAACTTAAAATCCTATAATCCGCCTCTTTTAGCTTTATAAAATTTTCGTAAATTAAAAGTGCAATATTATAACTAACTTTTAAACAAAAATTCAAGTAAAAAAAAGTTCCTTGAAATTGCTTGATTTATGGGGACTTTTTTCTGCACACAAAAAATTTAAAAAGTTTCTTAATAAACCCTTAATATTTCTTGAAATAAAAATATTTTTAATTTATTATATTACAATGAATTAAAATCAAAGAAAAAACATCAAATACTTGACATTTGACTAACTTCAAATAATTTTTTAAAATAAAAAGTCTAAAAATTTTCTAATTTAAAAACAGAGTTTTGCACATTAATGCACAACCTGTGCATAAAAAATCGGAATGGTGGAGAAAAAAATTTATGAAAAAGAAAAAATTTTTTTTAGAGGCTATAAAACTTGCTGAAAAGGTTAAGGGGCTTACCTCTCCCAATCCTTCAGTTGGATGTATAATAGAAAAAGATGGTGTAATTATTGGGAGAGGGGCAACAGAAAAAGCGGGCTTTGACCATGCTGAAATTGTAGCTTTGAAGCAGGCGGGGAATAAAGCAAAAGGCTCTACGGTATATGTTACCTTAGAACCCTGTGTAGAGTATGAAGGCAAAAGGACACCTTCCTGTGCAAAGGCATTGATTGATGCAGGGGTTAAGAAGGTTGTTGTTGGAATGAAGGATCCAAATCCGAAGGTAAAAGGTAAAGGCATTGAAATGCTAAGAAAGGCTGGTATTGAGGTTGAATTTACCCTTTATCATCATAAAGAATTATTGAATTTAAATGAAGATTTTTTTAAGTATATTACGACTGGAAAGCCTTTTATCTATGCGAAGGCGGCTATTACGCTTGATGGAAACATTGCCACTTCTAATGGGGATTCAAAGTGGATAAGTTGTGAAAAAAGCAGGGATTTTGTTCAAAGGTTAAGAAATAGAATGGATGCTATTCTTGTTGGAGTTGGGACGGTTTTGAGAGATGACCCAGAATTATCGGTAAGAATAAAGAATAAACACAAAGACCCCCTGAGAGTTATTATTGATCCAGAGGGTTTAACCACAGAGAAATATAAGGTAATGAGTGACAATCTTCCAACTTTGTTTGTTGTAGGTGCAAAGGTGAAAAAGACTTTTATAGATATTTGCAAAAAATTTAATAAGGATTTTATTAAGTTTGATGAAGAAGATCTATCCTTTAAGGCTATTTTTGATTTACTTGGAAAGAGAAATATTTCTTCAATTCTTGTAGAGGGGGGAAGCAGGGTTTTTTATAGACTTTTCAATGAAGGACTGGTTGATAAAATCTTTTTGTTTATTGCTCCAAAGATGCTTCTCGGAAATGGTATTCCACTTTTGAGTGGCAAAGGCAAAGAAAATATGTGTGAAGCTGTTAAAATCATTGATTTTTCTTCCGAAAATATAGGAGAAGACATTTTAATTCAAGGGTATTTAACAAATTATGGAAATGATTGTAAACAACACTTTGTTCTATAAAGGAAAAGATGCTTTTCTCAATAATCTATTCAAGGACAGTGAATATTATTTCTTTAATTCGTATAAACAAGAAAAAAATCAAAAAGGTCTTGCCTACTATTTATATCTACAACTCTTAAGCAACAATTATGAAAAAATTTCTAAACTTTATGAAAGTAATAGAGAAGATATTAAAGGTTTTGGTTTTTACTCTGTTTACTGGGCAAAATATATGGAAGGTGACTTCAATGAGGTTTATGATATACTTGATAGAATGCTTGAAGAAGAACACTATTTTATAAAAATTTTTGCAATAAAAGAGCTTGCAAAATTTGGCAAAATAAAAAACTTAGAAGAAACAATAAAGGATAGATTGAAATATTTTGGGTTATCGTATGATTTTCCCCTTGAGGAACAAAGAGCTTCAATAATTCTTGATTATTTATCAAAAAGATACCACCTTGCTTTAATTCAGTCAAAAACGTTGCTTAAAGACAACCCAGAGAACAATGATCTATATCTTGATTATCTTGAGATATGCTTTAATGCAGGCACAGAGGACACAATTAAAGAGGCATTGAATAATCCACTTATACTTGAAATGGCAAAAAAAGATCCAAGAATAATGTTATTACTTGCTCAAAAATTATATCAGTTTCAGGAATATGAAAAATCAAAAAATTATCTTAATTTCCTTCTTGGCATTTTTAATACAAATCCAGTTCTATATTATAATCTTGGGAATATACATTTAAATCAATTAAAATACATAAAGGCTATAGAAAACTATGAAAAAGCCATAGAGTTTGCCCCACTTTTTGATAAAGCATTCTATAACCTTGCCATCTGCTATTTTCAGATAGGAGAAATAAATAAGGCAATAAAAAATTTTGAAAAAGCAATTTCGATTTCAAAAAATCCAAAGGCGATCTACAATATGGCAATATGTCTTATTGAAAGAAAGGACTATGAAGAAGCCTATCACTACTTAAACAAGATTCCAAACTGGTATAACGCAAAAAATTCACCTTTTTATCTTAAAGAAAAAATAAAGGAAATTTTGTTTGATTCACTTATTTCTTAAGTGAAGCCATCTTTCTTCTGTAAAATTCCTTTCCATATCTCATTAAACCAACAAGTGGAATAGAAGACGGACAGCTATAGGCACAGCAACCACATTCAATACAATCCATAAGACCTAACTTAACGGCATCATCTATAAGGAAATTATCAACATAGCTTGCAATTTCAGTTGGTTCAAGTCCAATAGGGCATACACTTACGCATCTGCCACATCTTATACAAGGGTCATTAGCCACTTTATAGGTTTTTGCTTTTGGTAGAAAAACAATGCCACTTGTTCCTTTCATAATGGGCAAAGAAGTATCTAAAATTTCTACTCCCATCATAGGACCACCAGCTATTATGTAATCATAATTCTCAGGCTTCCCGAGGTCCTCTATAAGATTCTGGACAGGAGTTCCTATTCTTACTTTGTAGTTTCCAGCGTTTGGGAGATTTTCACCTGTATAAGTTATACCTCTTTCTATCAAAGGCTTACCGTAAACTACAGCTTCATATATTGCATATACAGTTGAAACATTTTCTACAACGACTCCTACATCCATTGGAAGTCCGCCCGTTGGGACTTCTTTCTCAATAACAGCCTGAATAAGCTGTTTTTCTCCCCCTTGTGGATATCTTGTTTTAAGCAGGACGGGTTTAATATTATGTTCTCCAGCAAGAAGGTTTAAAAAACTATTGTATGCATCCATTTTATTTTCTTCAATTGCTATTATAGCTTTTTCTGTTGAAAGGATTTTAAGAATTATTTTTATCCCTTCAAGGATTTCTTCTGTTTTTTCAAGCATCATCCTGTGGTCAATTGTAAGATAGGGTTCGCATTCTGCACCGTTAATGATAAGCATTTCTATTTTTTTGCCTTCTGGTGGTGATAGTTTTACATGAGTTGGAAAACCAGCTCCACCAAGTCCTACAACACCAGCATTTTTTATAGCTTCAAGAAAATCTTTCTTACTCCAGTTTGAATAATTTCTTTTTGACTCATACCAGTTTTTGATTGAACCACCTGATTCTATCTCAACGATATCAACATTTTTTTGTGTAAAGGTATTACCTTTCTTTATTGAAACAATTTTTCCAGAAACGCTTGCATGAACATTTGCAGAAATAAAGCCAGTAGCCTCACCAATTAAATCTCCTTCTTCGACATTGTCTCCTTCTTTTACAAGGAGTTTAGCAGGGGCACCAGCGTGTTGAGATAAAGGAATACGAACAACCTTTGGATAATGAGATTTTTCTATCGATTTATGTTCTGTAAACTTCGATTCATCTAATAAAAGTCCACCTCTTTTGAAAGTTTTAGTCAAAACCTTCTCCATAAACCCTTCCCCAAAAAATATTTTTTATAGATTAAAGTAAATTTTTAAAAATGTCAATTTACCCATACTTCGTTTTTTGAGAAATAATTAAAATTTTAATTGATTTAACCTTCTTAAAAAGGCTTTCTGGGCATCTTCAAGAGCTTCATTTACATCTTTTTTGTCTGAAAGCACATCAGTAAGAGCCTGATAAAGAAAGCCTCTTGCATAGAAATTTTCAACCTTTACATAAGATTCTTTGATATCGAGAGCCATCTCTTTCCATAAAGGTCTTGGGTTTTGTCCACCTATATAACTTATACCTTCCTCAAAAATCTTATCTTCCCATGCTGGCATAAAGGCAGGTAAAGTATCTGCTTTATTGTATGTGAAAATCTGGTTTTCTTTTCTTGTTGTGAGCCATTTTACAATTTTCCATGCAAGAAGTTTTCTTTCTGGTGATATTTTCTTTGGTATTGCGAGAAAAGAACCCCCTTTATTGAAGTTCATTGGCTTTGATTTTTTATTTAATGCGGGCAATCCTGCCACCCTGAATTTTCCCTTTGCTTCTGGGGCTATCCAGTTTTCAAGGTGCCATCCAAGCCATGCTCCTGAGATATTATAAGCAAATTTACCTTTGTAAAGTCCGTCATACCAATCCATAGTCCATTCTTTAACATTTGCATCGTATCCAGCTTTTCTGAACTCTTTTGCCCACTGAATTGCAAGAGCTGCCGTGGGGTTGTTGAGATCTGCTTCTCCATCTTTATTAAAATATCTATACTGACTTGAAAATAAGATCATTTCATAAATACTTTCAACATTAGGTATAAGCCAGTGATCAATTTTTCCATTATTATCTTTATCATAAGTAAGTGTCTTACCAACCGCGTAAAGATCTTCTATGGTTTTTATATCTTCTATCTTTACATTTTTTTCATTAAAAACATCAACTCTATACCATACACAGGCTGGAGATATGTCGAGAGGAATTGCAATGATAGAATTTTCATTTTTTGAAACCATTTTCCATTTGTATTGGAAGAAAGAATCTTGAAGTTCTTTTGCATTATAAGGCTCTGAATAAAGATCCTCAAAGATCGGACTTAATCCATCAATAAAACCAGCCTCAACAAGTAAAATATCAGGAAGTTTTTTATTGGCATTAAGATATTCTAAAATCATCAAATGATGATCTCCAAAACCTCTACTTTTTACTTCAACCTTAATGTCTGGATTTTCTCTCTGAAATTCACCTATAAGCTCTTTATAAGCTAAATCAACATTTGGGAAAACGGCAATCTCTATTTTGTCAGAATTCTCATTTTCATAAGCCAAACTACTTTTCTCATTTGCTTTTTTAAAATGTTGCGGCCTTGTTTGTTCTTCCATACATGAAGACATCAAAACGAGAACAAGAAAAATAATAAATCTCATAAATACCCCTTAAAAATTTTTCATAAATATCATAACAACTTTAAGTGATAACTTCAACTTTTTTAATAAAAATATAGCTTTATATTTTTTTTGACAATACCCAATAAGAACTTATTTATCACTTGACATATTTTATTCTGTCAATATATAATAGATTGTTATATACCACTTAATTTTTAAGGTGAGAAGGTTCATGTCTATAAAATTTCTTTATAGAGCATAACCGTTCTTTTATTTTAACAGTGAGAGGAAAAATATGTCTATTTATCAAAATCCACTTGAAACAAGATATGCTTCAAAAGAAATGCTTAATCTTTTTTCTGAAGAGACAAAATTTCTTACGTGGAGAGATTGCTGGATTGCTTTAGCAGAGGCAGAAAAAGAGCTTGGACTTTCTATTTCAGATGAAGAAATAGAAGACTTAAAAAATAATAGAGAAAATTTGAATCTTGAAAGGGCAAAGGAAATTGAAAGAGAAATACATCATGACGTTATGAGCCACATAAGGGCTTATGGAGAAGTAGCAAAAAAAGCAAAAGGAATAATCCATCTTGGAGCGACATCAGCCTTTGTAACTGATAATACAGATTTTATTATCTATAAAAAAGCTCTTTTGTTGATAAAAAGAAGACTTATTACTGTTATTGATAGTCTTACAAAACTATGTTTAAAATACAAAGATTTGCCTGTTCTTGGTTATACACATTTACAGCCTGCTCAACCTACAACTCTCGGTAAGAGAATGAGTTTATGGCTTTATGATTTATATCTTGATGCTCTTGACCTTGAAAATCTCCTTCAAAATCTTGTTACAAGAGGAGTAAAGGGGACAACAGGGACTCAGGCTTCATTTATGGAGCTCTTTAATCAAGATAGTGAAAAGGTAAAAAAACTTGATGAACTTGTATCGAAAAAACTTGGCTTTGAAAGAAGTGTTCCTGTTAGTGGGCAAACAATTACAAGAAAATGGGATGTTAAAATCCTCAATGTTTTGTCTGGAATAGCACAATCGGCTCACAGAGCAGCGAATGATATAAGAATACTTCAACACTCGTGGCAACTTGAAGAACCTTTTGATAAAAAGCAAGTGGGGTCATCAGCAATGCCATACAAGAGAAACCCAATCTTATGTGAAAGAATGAGTTCTCTTGCAAGATATGTTATAAACAATGTGCTTAATGCAGCATATACTTTTGCCTTTCAGTTTCTTGAAAGGACACTTGATGATTCGGCAAATAGAAGAATCTCTATTCCAGAAGGTTTTTTAGCCACAGATTCTATACTTATTATATATCAAAAGGTATTGAACGATCTCAATGTGTATGAAGAGGTAATAAATAAACATTTAGAAGAAAATTTGCCATTTTTTGCAACAGAAAATATCCTTATGGAAGCTGTAAAGAGTGGGGGAGATAGACAGGAACTTCATGAAGTTATAAGAGATTATGCTATGAAACAGGTAGCTGCAATAAGAAGAGGTGAAAGCTATAACCTTATAGAGGAATTAAAAAAGTCTGGAAAATTTAAACTCTCTCAAGAAAAGTGGGAGAAAATTTCTGACTTTTATTCTTATACAGGTAGGGCATCAAAGCAGGTGGAAGAATTTGTAAATGAATATATAACACCTTTGATAGAAGAAAACAGGGCTTTTGTAGGTATAGAGAGTGAAATAAGAGTATAAAATGAAAAAACAGAAAAAGTTTTCTTTTTTATTTAAACTTAAAAACTTTTTCAGAGAACCTGGCAATAGAATTATACTTTTGTTTTTTGTTATAATAATAGTGGCCTCTTTTATAATCTTTCTTCTTGAAAAAAGAGAGGCATCGTCTAACTTCAATAGCTTATGGGACTGGATATGGTGGCTTGTTGTAACTATTCCTACAGTAGGTTATGGAGATATTGTTCCAAAGACTACTTATGGCAGGCTTATAGGAATCTTTGTAATCATTTTTGGTGTAGCTATTTATACAATTTTCAGTGGAATTATTGCCTCAATATTAATAGATTTAAGATTAAAAGAAAGAAGGGGGTTAACAAAGGTGCATTTTAAAGATCATATTTTGATAATTGGAAAAAATTCAAATCTTGAACGAATTCTTGAAGCATTGCCAAATTTTCTCAAAACAACAGCCTTAAATATAGTTCTTGTAAATGAAATGAGTGAAGAAGAATTTCTTGATCTTAAAACAAAGTTTTACTACTTTAATCTTAAATTTGTTCATGGTGATTATACAAAAGAGACGACATTGAAAAGAGCCAATATCGAAGGTGGTAAATACGCAATAATACTTGCTGATAATACAAGCGAGACCCGTGATGTAGACGAAAAAACTATTTTAACAATATTGAGCATAAGATCTATAACTCAAAATATCTTGATTATTGCTGAAGTTCTAAGAGATGAGAAGATAAAACCCATTCTTAAAGCTGGAGCAAATGAGATTATTTTTAATGGAGAGTTCAACCCAGCTTTGTTTTCTTCATTTCTTTCGTATCCTGCTATTCCTGCTTTTGTAAGAGAATTGATAGGTAACACTGCAAATCCGAGAATAGAGATAGAAGAAATACCAGAAAGATTTATAAATAAAAATTTCAAGGATCTATTTTACTATTTAAGAGAAAATAAAAAATGTATGCCTGTTGCAATACTTCGTGTCGAAAAAGAACTAAGTATTAATGATATTCTTTCAGGTGAAGGTGCAATAGACCTTTTTATAAAATCAAAACTTAAAGAAGCAATGACAGATAGTGGGGAAGAAAAGAAATATGATATAACAATTAATCCACCTGATGACTATACAATCACAGAACTTGATAATTATATATTTATTGTAAAATAAGGGATAATATGAATAAGAGTGAAAAAGAATATCTTAAAAGTGTTCCTTTGCTTAAGGATCTCACTGAGAATGAGCTTGAAGAATTTTCAAAGATTTTAAAACCTTTGAAAGTGAAAGAAGGAGAAGTAATAGTGACAGAAGGTGAAGAAGGAAATACGATGTTTCTTTTCAGAGAGGGGCTTGTTCAGGTAAGTTCACAGATAACCCTTAAAATAGGAAAAGGAAGTGAATGGCTTGATACAGAAAAATCCATTGCTACCTTTGATGCAAGCAAGATGACGTTCTTTGGAGAAATGTCATTACTTACTGGTTCTCCGAGATCTGCAACTGTCAAAGCTCTTTCACAATGCCTTCTTTATGAAATTAAAAAGGCTGATTTTGACAATCTCTGTAATAATTTTCCTGAGATGGGATATAAGATTTTGAGGGCCATAATATATATACTTTCTGGAAGGATAAGAGAGTTGAATCAGAGTGTTTTAAAACTTACTACAGCACTTTCAATCGTGGTTTCCAAGAATAAGAAATAAAAAAAGTTGCCTTTTCCACACCTTGAACACAGAAAATTCAAAATGGAAAAGGCAACTTCTCTATATTAAAAGGAGTTTTAAAAGATTATAAGCCAAGAGCCTTCATAATCTTTTCTGCAACAACATTCATAACGTTTTCGTTATTGTAGTCACCCCTTTCAAGTTTTGCTTTTACTTCCTGAATCCTATCTTCTCTTACATCAGGAGTATTGTTTATAATGCTTTTAACCTTTTCTTCTTCAAGTCTCTGTTTTGCTTCCATTGAAATATCAGCACTATCATTGATGTCTCTTGTTTCTAAACTTTCTTTTCTCTGAGCTTTGTTAACCTTTGAGCTATCAATTCCTCTTACGCCATCAACACCTCGAATTTCCATAAAAACCTCCTACGGGTTATTCTTATTTTCGGAAAATTTTGGTCTAATCTTTAGCATTATTTAAAAAAGCCACAGTAAATTCTCCGAGTTCCTTAAAGCCAGTATTTACAATATCCTGGAGATGACCCTGTATAAATTCTTCATTTTCTTTTGTCATCTCCCTTCCAATTATAATTTCGACATTTCCATAAATTTTATTAATAATATCTAAAATTTTTTTTATCTGATATGAAGATGTAAAAAAAACTATTGTAGCTTCTATATCAATGAATTTTGTTAATTCTTTTTTTATTTTTCCCTCAGTTTTTGGTAAAAATCCAAGGAATATAATATTTTTAGCAGGGAAATTAGCAATAGACATTATGGTAGTGAGGGCAGAAACACCCGGAATAGGGATAATTTTTACTCCTTTTTCTTTAAGTAAAGAAATAAGTTTTTTACCTGGATCTGAAATGAGGGGTGTGCCTGCATCGCTTACCAGAGCTATATTTTTACCTTCAAGAATAAGTTTAAGTATGCCATTTGCACTTTGTTCTTCATTCTTTGGGGAATATTCTATAACCCTTTTTTTTATTTCAAAGTGGGAAAGGAGCTTGAGATGTCTATTTGCATTCTCACAGGCTATTATATCCACTTCCTTTAAAGTTTCAAGGGCTCTCAGGGTTATATCCTTCAAATTGCCAATAGGTGTGGCAACAACATATAGTTTTCCTGCCATTTATTTTTCCGAATATGTTAAACCTAAGGTTAAAATATTTTCCATAAGAATTGCTCTTGTCATTATCCCAACTCCACCCGGCACTGGGGTTATAGCACTTGCTTTTTTTGAAATTTCATCAAAATCGGCATCACCGATTATCTTATAACCTTTTTCAAGGGTTTTGTCTTCCACCCTGTGAATGCCCACATCTACAACCACACAACCCTCTTTAACCATATCTGCTTTGAGGAAATGCGGTTTACCAACAGCTATAACTATTATGTCAGCCTCTTTTGTTATCTTTTCTATGTTTTTTGTTTTTGAGTGGCATATTGTTACTGTAGCATTTTTTTGCAGAAGCATTATTGAGGCAGGTTTACCAACAATATTACTTCTCCCTATCACTACAGCTCTTTTACCAGAAAGTTCTATGTTGTAATATTCAAGCATTTTTATCACACCTTTTGGGGTGCAGGGTTCTACAACTGGATTGCCTATGAATAGTCTACCTACATTGTAAGGGTGAAAGCAATCAGCATCTTTTTTGTATGAAATTGCATTAATAACTTTGTCTTCGTCAATGTGAGATGGCAAAGGAAGCTGGCATAAAATTCCTGTCACACTTTTGTCTTCGTTAAGCCTTTCGATTGTATTTATAAGTTCTTTTTCGGTTGTATTTTCAGGGAGATGAATAACATCAGAAGATATGCCACATTTCTCACAGTCTTTTTTCTTTGAAGAGACATAGATTTTTGAAGCCTCATCATTTCCTACAAGGATAGCAGTAAGTTTAAGTGATAAGTTTTTTTCTTCTATTGTTTTTTTAACATTTAAAAGAATCTTTTCAGCAACGACATCACCCTTCATCAAAACCATAAATTTATTCCTTTTTGTCAAGATTTTCTATTTCTTCACGTTTTATTACTACTGGTTTCCATTCACTTACAAATGATTCTTCAATTTCTTTTCTTAATTTTTCTTTTTCTTTGTCTTCATCAAGCATCATTCTTATGATATAGGCGGCTTTCTGGGCAAAATCATCTATTACTTTTTGATGACCAGCTTTTTTGTAGAGTTTAATAGCTGAAATTTTGTCATTTTTTTCAAAATATAGATAGTCAGCCACCCTTATTATTCCATCTTTGTAGTCTGTAGCTATGAATATTTTAAGGGCATTTTTGTAGTCTTTGTTGTTGAATAGTTCATTACCTCTTCTGATAAGAGAAATTCTCTCTTCATCATCCATATAAAAACCTTGCCTTTATTATAACAAATATTTTAAGTTAACTCAAGAAAGATTTCAACTTTAAATATCTTTTAATATTTCCTTGACAGTAATTAAAAATGAAGTTAAATTATATGGGTTAATTTTTTAACAAAAATTTTAGAAAAAAAGGGGATTTTTATGTTAGGCTCAATAATGTTATATGCTATCCCCTCTCTTTTGATAGGAATTGTAGTCGGATATTTGCTTAGAATAATTATTGCAAAATATCGCTTGAATTCTGCTGAAGAAAAAGTTAAAATAATTCTTCAGGAGGCCGAAAGAGAAGCGGAAACAAAGAAAAAAGAAGCCTTATTAGAGGCAAAAGACAAACTTCTGGAGGAAAGAAAAAAGTTAGAAGAAGAATTCAGAGAAAAATCAAACGAAATCCAGCAATCCCAGAGAAGACTTATTCAGAAAGAGGATATGCTGGATAAGAAGTATGAATTTTTACAGAAAAAAGAAAGAGAGATTGAAGAAGAAGAGAAAGAAGTAAAGAGAAAATCTCTTGAAGTTCAAAAGGCTTATGAAAAGCATATCAAGGAACTTGAAAGAGTTTCGAGAATGACGGCAGAAGAAGCGAAAAAGGCTTTGATGAATGAGATGCTTGAAGAAGCCAAGAAGGATGCACTGGTCTATATCAAGAAGATTGAAGAAGAGGCTAAGGAAGAGGCTGAAAAGAAATCCAGAGAAATAATAGTTTCCGCAATTCAAAGAAATGCGGCCGAGGTTACAGCAGAAAAAACTATTTCGACTATTACGTTGCCCAATGATGAAATGAAAGGGCGTATTATTGGTAGAGAGGGAAGAAATATAAGGGCTTTTGAATCGATTGCCGGGGTTGATCTTGTTATTGATGATACTCCTGAGGTTGTTGTAATATCATCTTTTGATCCTTACAGGAGAGAAATAGCAAAACTTGCACTTGAAAAGTTGATAGTTGATGGAAGAATCCATCCGGCAAGGATAGAAGAGGTAATTGCAAAGGTAGAAAAGGATATTGCTCAGGAGATTTTTGAAGAGGGAAAGAGGGCCTGTATAGAACTCAAGATCAATCTGCCGAGAGATTTGTATCCTTATATCGGTAGGTTGAAATACAGGACAAGCTATGGCCAGAATGTCTATTATCATTCAATCGAAGTAGCAAATTTAAGTGGGCTTATAGCGGCAGAGATAGGTTCTAATGTTGACTATGCAAAGATGGCTGGGCTTTTGCATGATATAGGTAAAGGTATAAATGTTGTTGGTGAGGGGGTTCATTCTACTCTGGGTGCTGAAGTTGCACAGAAATATGGACTTCCAGAATGTGTAGTTAATGCGATTGCTTCTCATCATGGTGAAGTTGAGGCAAAGTTTATAGAGTCTTCGATTGTTATAGCTGCTGATGCTATATCTGCCTCAAGACCGGGTGCAAGAAGAGAGTCTTTTGAAGATTATCTTAAGAGGCTACAAACTCTTGAAGCTATAGCTACTTCTTTTGAGGGAATAGAAAAGGCTTATGCCATACAGGCTGGTAGAGAAGTAAGAGTTTTTGTGAAGAGTGATGTTGTTAATGATGAAAAGGCATACTTGATAGCAAGAGATATAGCAAAAAGGATAGAGAATGAGATGAAATATCCCGGCCAGATAAAGGTAACCTTAATAAGAGAAACAAGAGTTATAGAATATGCAAGATAAAAGAGGGGAGAGTTTTCTCCCCCTTTTTTAATTTTAGTTGGAGCTACCGATGTCGGACTTTCCAAAAGAAAATTATAGCACAAAACTATCAAATGTATTTATTTCAAAATTAAAATCTTATGGTTTAGATAGTGAAATTTCATTAATCATAAGAAAAGAAAAGAATCAGTATCTCTATGATATTGATATGAATAAATATACAGATTTTTTCTTAAATAATGGGAGTGTAATTGTTGGACATAATAACAAGGTTCTTACAAAGTATATAAAGAATGCTATATCCATAGGAACAGAAAATGTTTTTTTAAATAAATTCTATTATAAACTTGTGAGGCTTTTTTCTTCAATTACAAGTATAAAGAATATAGGGTTTTATACATCTATTTTTTTTGCTTTTTATGAGATATTAAAAAATAACAGCTTTAAGTCTATTGGTGTAAATTCAAGTTATCTTTTTAACTTACTTAAGGTTTACTTTCCTGACTTAAATATTGTTTATCCTATTAAGAGAAAAGTTGTTGATTTGTTTATTTTCGAACCTCTGGAGTTTGATAATAATCTTGAAATCACAGACTTTAAGAATGTAAAGGCAAAAAAATACTGTTCATATGAAGGAAGAACCTTTTTCAGAATCAATCAGGGCTTTTTTTACTCAATTGACGTTGTAGATTATGTTTTGGCTGGAAATATTATAGCGAACGGTATGGATACGGCAGTTTTAATTTCAAAGGAAAGTTTAAAAACTCAAATTATTCCTTCCTATCTTTCGGTGGCTATTCTTGAAACAATAAAGTATTATATAAGGAAAAAGATAGAATTTCCAACTTTTAATTATGATTTCGTGAAAAGTCAAAAAGGGGGAATTCTTAAGTTAAACCATCAAATAGAGTTAAAAGAATTTTTAAAGAAAGGTGTTTTCTTGATTGGAGATGTTGCTTTTTTATCAATCTTTCATACTGAACATGATTTGAAAAGACTTGAAAAGGCTATTAATAAGAATTAAGTTTTTCAGAAACAAAATTGGCAATTTTTTTGTCTATATTTTTTGATTCTTTTATAAAATCCTCTAAAACTTCTTTTTTATTAAAAATTCCATCGGGAACAATTATTGGAGAACGTTTTATCTTGCCCGGATGATCTCCTTCATCAACTGCCTGATGAGAAAAACCAACTTCTTTTGACCAGATGACAATTTTCTCTTTGTCTTTTTTGTTATAACTCAATTGAAATTCAACGATTTCATCATTCTCAAAAAAGACAAACAGGTCAAAATCAGGACTTGAAAACCATCGCCTCTTTTTCTCGCCGGGAATTTGAGAAACATTTTTTATTTCTTTAAGCATATATCTTCCTAAAGAGCATTTTCACCTTTTTCATCTGTTCTTATTCTTATTGCTTCTTCAATATTTGAAATAAAAATCTTGCCATCTCCGTGTTTACCTGTATAACAGACCTTTTTTATTATATTTGCTATTTCCTGATAAATATCATCCTTGCAGACAATCTCTATTTTGTATTTGGGAACAAGATAAACCTCTTCATCAAACTCTTCATTCTCCGTCTTAAGAAAATGTCCTCTCTGTTTCCCAAAACCACCAGCCTCAAGGACTGTTATACCTGATATGTTTATTTTTGCAAGCTCATTTTTTAGCTTGCCAAGAATATTTCTTCTGATTATCGCTTCTATTTTTTTCATAACTTTAACCCTTTAAAATGATAAATATTAAAGAATTTTTTGTCAAGCAAAATCTCTTACTTCCTCAACGCCTCTGCTGGAGTAAGTTTTTTAGCATATCCCGCTGGATACATTGTAGTGATAGATGGGATGATGACATCAGCAAAATCAGAATTTTAGTAAACATAATGAGAATGAACAAATAACTCAAAATTTTAAGTAGGGAGAAGTAAACAAAATAAAACTTTTCTTTTTGCCGAAAATTTTCCAATATTTATATGAAACAAAATAATAGAAAATTTTTCAAAAAAACTTGACATCCCCCTCCCCATTGTATAATAAAACAACTTTATAGAACTTAACTCAAAAATATTATTTTTTAAGAGGAGGAAACGGAAATCTTTAAAAAGAAAGGAGGAATTTTATATGGAAAAAAATTATTTAGATTTCGATAACGCTTTTGCACAACAACCAGGCTGTGCATTTTGTATTGGATGTTTATCTACACCAACTCCAGATATTGAGCCTGTTATGGTAGCAGCAATGGGGGGAAACACAGAAGAAGATTAATTAATCAGCTTTGGATTTAAAAAATTTTAAATGTATCATCCGTTTCCTCCTTTTTAAATCTTATAAAAGTTTTTTTCAAAATTTAAGAAATTGAAGGAGAAGAATATGGAAGCTTATTATGAATGTTTTCCCATTATAAATTCAAGTTGCTTTTTTTACATTTATCCAAATAAAAAAATATGTCTTATATTCAAAGATAAAAACATGCATAAAAAAGCCTTTTATTTAAAGGAAGAAATTTTTCAAATTCTTAAATGGTTTAATGGAAGTATTAGCTTAAGAGAAATAATAAGAAAAATTGAGACTCTTTATACATTTGAAAAAGAAAAACTAAAATCATTTATTAATTCTCTTATAGAAAATGAAATTATTATCTTTTGTAACCAACGAAGAAAAATTAAAGGTATGAATATTATTGGAGATGGAAAAACTATTTTCCCTCATACAGTTGTTTTAGAAATAACTAAACGTTGTAATTTAAGATGTAGTTATTGCTATAATAATTCTGCACCTGATAAAAATGAGGAATTGTCTTTAGATAAAATAAAAGAAATATTTATAAAATTATCAAAAAATGGTGTAGTTTTTCTTGAAATAACAGGCGGTGAACCTATGGTTCACAAAAATATAAATGAAATCATAAAACTGGCAGGAGAATATTTTCCTTGGTTTGCAATACTCTCAAATGGTACAATTCTTAAAGAAGAAACCTTAATTTTACTGAAAGAAATGAAATCCCAAGTTACAGGTATTCAAATTAGTATTGATGGGTCTTGTGAGGAAGTATTTGAAAAAATAAGAGGCGTAAAATCAACTTATAAAACAACGATAGAAAACATTTTGAAACTAAAAGAAAATGGTTTTCCAATTAGAGTATCCATAGTATTAACAAAAGATAATATTGTTGATTTAGAATCGACTTGTAGTTTAGTAAAAGAATTGGGAATAGATCACTTTAGTATCTCTATAGCTCAAGAATTTGGAAGATTTGATTTTGACCACAAAAACTGTTTAAATTTCAATGAATATTTAAAAAATGAGTATAAAGACATTTTTGCAAGTGTATACGAAAAATATAAAGACATTATAGATAATGTAAAAATGAAAGAAGCACTAATTAAAACTTTTTTGAGAAAAGAAAGAAGCGAATTGTTAAATTGTGGAGCTGGCTGGGAAAGAGTTTATATCGATGTAAAAGGGAATGTAAGGTTATGTCCACTAATCTCCTCTAAGTGGATAACATTGGGAAACATTTTTGTGAATGATTATATAAAAATATTCAACAACGAAAAAAGTGAATTTTTTATGAAGTTTTCATTCAGAGCTGAATTTTCTTCTCTTTGCCAGGATTGTGAGTTTATATTATATTGTGGGGGATGCTTTGCTCAAATATTACTTGCAAACATGAAGAGATTAAAAAAAGGTAAAGAACTATGCGATGTTTTTTTAAAAAAGGGATTAAGAGAGGTTTTTAGCTTGTGAAAAATTACGAGAGATTAAGAATAGGTATTATTGATAGTGGAATAAACATTAGCTCCACTAAAATTGATTGGAAAAGAATTAAGTTAGTTGAAAGTTTTTATTTTAAGGATTTTAATGATGAAACAGGACACGGAACTGCGATTTCATACATAATTCAGGAAAGAACTCCAAACGATGAACTTTATATAATAAAAGTCTTGGGAGAACAAAATTCGGGAAAAGTGGAGTTTATAATTGATGCAATTGAGTGGTGTATAAATAATAATATTGATATTATAAACCTGAGCGTGGCTATATATGATTTTAAATATTATTATCTTCTAAAACAAATTTGTAATAAAGCTTTCTCAAAAGGGTGTATTATTGTAGCCTCTACAGATAATTTAGGTCGAATATCTCTTCCTGCTTACCTTGATTCGGTAATTGGGGTGGGACAGTTAATATCTGAAAATGATGATTTTATATTTCTACCTCATAAACAGGTAAAATTATATGTAAAATCTAATAAAATAAAAACTATTGACTTAAAGGATAATTTTATTACAGTAAACGGAGCAAGTTACGCAACTGCAATAGCAACATCAATAATTGCGAAATTTAAAAAAGAAGTTTCTAATTATGATGAACTTACGAACCTTTTAACATGTAATTCTTCTTTATTCAAAAAAGAAAAAATTTTGATTGAAAATAGATATTTTAACTCTAATTCAAAAACAAAACAAATTTCCCTAGATTTGAGTTACATTTTTCCTAAGTTACAATTATCCGAACTGATGGAAACTCCAAAACTTGAGGTTTGCTTCCTTACTCAGGACATACTGGAAGATTGTATTGTTAGGGAGTTAAACAATAACAAGAGGTGCCTTTTAATTGCTTTTGATAAAATTGAATATATTGAAAATCAAAAATATCTTGAATCACAAAAAACTTTTCTAAATTCTTCATTTTCGATAATCGGAAAAGTAACAAATGATGTTATAAGGATTCTGAAAAAATCAACAGATAAGAATCTTTTTATATATTCTAGTTCATATCAAGAGAGACAAAAAAGATTCGAATATATTATAACAAAATTGAAAAGAATAAACTTTAATCATATATTCAGAAATGAAATACCCTGTTTAGTAATATTAGATTTTTTATTTTCTGAATTTTTAGGTATAGAATTTCAAATAATCTTGAATGATTTTTTAAAACAAAAGTTTAAGGTGGCGAATTTCCTATATTCCAGACTTGGAGTAATTTTTGATTCTGATTTTTTTGTATACTATTATGATATTTTGAGCAAGTTAACACCGTTTCAAATGTATCTTTTTCTTAACTTAATCAAAGAAAAACTCTATGAAAAGAACTACAATTTAATTGTTTTTTCGCTTAACTCAAAACCAAGTTTAGAGTTTAATTTTAAGTCTATAGTTTGCAAAAGCGTCAATGAAAATCTTCTGTCGCTTTTATCACCAAAGTTTGTTTTAATTCCAATAGATGTAACTATTGAATTTAGTTCTATTGATCGATGGATTAGCTTTTTTACATTGAATAAGACAGAAGTATTTCTTTTAGACTTTAGTACTCATCCATATATTCAAGATTTATTGAAAATAAAAAAGAAAGATATAATATTTGAAACGACGGATAAAAAACTTTTTTTTAAAAAAGTTGAGAATAAATATAAAATTCCAGTATACAATTGGAAGGAATTAAAAGAAATATTAATAAAGGTGGGTTTATGAAGAAGAATAATAACATTTCTTTCTTAAAAGATTTTTTCCCAACAAAAAAGATTAAAAATGTATCTATTTCCCCTGTTGGAGATTACTTGAGTTATATTTTAGAAAATAAAAATACTTGGAATATAATAATAAGGAAGTTGGGTGCAAATTTTGAAAAAAAGATATTTTCTACAAATAAGAAAATAATAACCTATTTTTGGAATTTCGACAATTCAAGTGTTATCAGTTTTATATTAGATAAACAGGATAAAGAATATTATTATTTATTGAGAATTAATGTAGCCAATGGTAAACAAACTAAACTATTGGATAAATTTAAGGGACAAATAATAAAATACTCTTATAAATGTCAAGATAATTTGTTGATTGGAATCAAGAATTCAGTAAATGGATTTCAAGATGTTTTTTCCTGTAACTTGAAGAATGGTTTCATAAAGTTGGTATTAGAAAATAAAAGCTATTTAAAAGTCTTAGCAGATGAAAATTATAATTTAATTTTTGGAATACGAATTGACCAAGACGGAAAATCTTTCCTTTTAGAATATTTAGATGACAAAACTCCTGTTTTAAAAATTCCTTTTGAAGATTTTTTTACCACTTATCCAATTTTGTACGATGAAACCAAAAAACTTTTGTATTTTATTGATAGCAGAAATGAGAAATTTTCTGCTTTGGCGGTTTATGATTTAATGAAAAAGAAAGAAAAGATATTGTTTTATTCACAAGAAGGTGATTTAGTCTCATATTTAATACATCCCACTAGAAAAGTAATTCAAGCCGTAGCCACCTACTATTCAAAGAAAAAATGGTTTCCTCTTGAAGATGAAAGCATGGAAATTTTTGATTTTTTGGAGAAAAACTTTTGTGAAAAGGAAATTAATGTGATTTCTAAAGATATATCAGATAATCACTGGGTACTTCAAATAGTTTCGACAGACTCTCCAGAAGAATATTACCTTTTTGATAAAAAAAATAAGATGTTAACAAAGTTATTCTCAACAAATTCAAGAAGTAAATATTTTAATTTCAACAAAATGCAAACAGAAATCATAAAAACAAGAGATGGGTGGGATATTCTCTGCTATTATACTTTACCTAACTTTGGATTGATAAAACTACAGAAAAATAAGTTGCCCCTAATTTTACATATTCATGGAGGTCCATGGAGTCGGGTCTATTGGGGATTTAACTTTTTTCATCAGTGGTTTTCAAATACTGGATGTGCTGTTTTAAGTGTTAATTTTAGGGGCTCTAAAGGTTTTGGGAAAAGTTTTTTATATAAAGGGTTGGAAGAAATTGGTGAAAGAATGCATGAGGATCTGATTGATTCAGTTTACCATTTTGTAAAGAAAGGCTTTATAGATGAAAATAAAATTGGTGTTATAGGAACTTCTTTTGGTGGATATATGGCTATCTGGTGTTTAATTAAAAATCCTTCTCTATTTAAATGTGCTATTTCTATAAGTGGACCAGTAAATTTATTTAATTTTTTTAAGAAAATGTCAAATTTTTGGTTGCCTCTGGACGAATTTTTTAACTTTGTTACAGATCTTAATAGTGAAAAGGGCAAAGATTTTCTGATTCAGCATTCTCCTGTTAAGTACTATGAAAAAATAAATAAACCTCTCTTTATAGTTCATGGAGAAAATGACGAAAAAATACAATGTGAGGAAGTTGAAAATTTTGTAAAGATCTTGAAAGCAAATAACAGGGATGTATGGTTTTTGAAATTCGAAAATGAAGGGCATGAAATTACAAAGTTAAAAAATAGAAAAATTTTATATACCAGAATAGAGATTTTTTTAAAAAAATATCTTTTCAAGGAGATTTAAAAATGTCTCTTTTATGGCCAGAAGACAAAAAAGAATATGTGAAAATAGATGAATCAGTTTTCACTGATCTGGAACTTGAAAAGATTGTCTCCGAAATTTCAAAAAGCCCTTATGAAATAAAACTTTTAAAGGAATTTTTTACAATTCTTCCTCTTGATGAAAAGGTTATAAAATACAGACAGGATATTTTAGATGACTTTCTTGGTTCAGAGAAGTTAACTCTTGAGTTTGAAAGGATTGTTACTGATTTCGAGAGTATAAATGCAAAATATATTTACAAAAATGAAAACTCTTTTTATGAATTTGTGGATAAAGTCTGTGAACTTGAAAGCTTTACAAAAATCATAAAAAGTCTCAAAAAAATATTTTCTGAGAATACTGTTGGCTCTGAAGGGCTTAAAAGATTGAAAAGCAAAATAGAAGAAATATCTTTAACTGATGAATTCAAAAATCTTGAAGCTGAAATATTTAATATTGCTGATAAAATGAGAGGAGTAAAAAGTATAGCTATAGGGATAAATCTTGATAATAAAATGCATCCTGTAGAAGCTGCTCTAATAGCTGTAAACAAGGAAAAATATATCGATCCATCTCAACTTTTCCTCGGGAAACTTTTTTCAAATAAAAGTGAAAAACCACTTGTTCCTATAACCAAGCTTCATGCACCTCCACTTAAGGAAGGGTATGGAGGAGTTAAACTTGACCCTGACATTTATGGTTATGCAGTAGAACCAATTCTACTTCCTTTATTTAATGATCTTCATCAGATTACTGAGAAAATATATTCTAAATTAAATAAACAATTGAAAAATTACAAAATTGATTCCACCTTCTTAAAAAAACTATATCCTGAACTTCTGATTTACCTGAGAGTGGTAGATTTTATTAAAAAATACAGAAATGCAGGTCTGACTTTAACAAAGCCCGAAATTATGAATAAAAATGAAAAGGTCATCGAAGTAAAAGATTCCTACAATATGAATCTCGCAATAAATATGTATTACAAGAAAAATCTTGACGAGCTTGTATTTAATGATATTCTATTAAATTCAATTGAGGGTATAATAATATTAACCGGGCCAAATCAGGGAGGAAAAACAGTATATACACAGTCCATAGGCATTACTCAAATCTTTTTCCAGCTTGGATTATTTGTTCCGGGAGGTAAGGCAAAATTAAGCCCGGTTGATGGTATTTTTACACATTTTCAGGTGGAGGAGAATATTAACAGAGGAACAGGGAGGTTCGGAGACGAGGCTATCAGAATAAGGGAAATATTTGAAACGGCTTCAGAAAATAGTCTTATACTTATGAATGAACCATTCTCAAGCACAAATCCGTCGGAGAGTATCTATTTACTGAAAGAGGTTTTAAAAGCATTCGCAATTCTTGGAACAAGAGTAGTTGTTGCCACTCACTTTCACGACATTGCGGAAAGAATTGAAGATATTAGAGGGAGAACAATTGCTGTGAGTTATATTGCTACTGTAAATAAAGAAGATGAAAACTTTCATAAAAGATTATACAAAGTTATCAAATCAAAACCCGAAGGTATAAGCTATGCAATCGAACTTGCAAAAAAGTATGGACTCAATTTTGAAGAATTGAAAAATATTATAAATAGAAAGGAGGGAAAAAGTAATGGAATTAAAATCTAAAGAGGTTGTAAATGAGATTTCAAGAATTCTTTTTGATAAAAATAAAGATGAAAAAATATTGTGGAAAAAACTAAAAAATGTCATTTTTTACCTTATTTTTGATTCCAAACTATTTTTGGTAGGAATTTTTTTAATTCCTTTGAGTGGACTGATTATCTTACCAGCCCCTATTCTAATAAAACAAGTTGTTGATATTTATTTACCCGAGAAAAATATTAGAATGATAATTATTTTGTCTATAATTTCCATCCTGGTGTATTTATTCTCCTTAATTGCAAAGATTTTTACAAATTATGTTCTTACAATTGCAAGTAATCAGGCTATCATAAACTTAAGAAAGAAAATGTTTGAAAGGATAATTACTTTGCCAATTTCATTTTTCAATACTCAAAAGTCTGGATATCTAACCACAAGGGTGGATGAAATAAATAGACTTAGTTCAATATTTTCCTCTTTCTTTGTATCTCTTTTAATTTCAATATTTACTTTTTCTTTTTCAATTATTATTGTTGGAATTATAAGTGTTAAACTTTTATTAATTACCCTTATATTTATACCAATTAATTTTTCAGTTATAAAATTTTTTACAGGTGGATTTAGAAAAGTAACAAAGGATGTAATCGAAACAACTGCAAAAGTAAATCAGAACGTTCAGGAAGTCTTGAGTGGGATTTCAACAGTGAAAACTTTTTCCCGGGAGAATAAAGAAAAAGAGAGAATTTTTTCAACATTTGATATCCTATTAAAAAAATCAATATCTCAAAACATAATACTTTCTTTATCCGGGGAAACTATTTACTTTCTTACACAGGTGAGTGGTGTCCTTGTTCTTCTAATTAGTGCATTCTTAATTTTAAATAATGAACTAACCATTGGTTTATATATTGCCAGTGCTCAATATATAAGTCAAATACTTCAGCCTGTTCAGACACTTGCTTCTTCTGGAATGGTGTTTCAATCAGTTTTTGTAACACTGGCAAGGATGGATGAGTATTTTACATTGGTTGGAGAAAACGATAGAGCTGGAAGAAATATTAAGGTGGCTAATTTCACTGGAAATATTGAATTCAAAAATGTGTCTTTTTCTTATGAAGAGGGGAAAAAGGTTTTTGATAACATTTCCTTTAAGGTTGAGAAGGGAGAAAAAGTTGCGATAGTTGGTAAAAATGGAAGCGGGAAAACAACTCTATTAAAGCTACTGCTTCAACTTGAACTTCCACAAATTGGGAATATTTTTATTGATGGTATTGATATAAGTAAAATAGAATTATCTACTTTAAGAAAAAATATAGGAATTGTAGCCCAGGATGTTTTTCTCTTTTCTGACACTTTAAAGAATAATATTTTATATGGTGTCGAAAATTACCGGGAAGAAGAGTTAAATTTTATAATAAAAAAATATTTCAATTTCATAAATGAATTACCGGAAGGAATAAATACATATATTGGTGAAAGGGGTGTAAACTTATCTGGTGGTCAAAAACAAGCAATTTCAATTCTTAGAACAATCCTTAAGAAACCTTCTATATTTCTTTTTGATGAAGGAACAACTCATTTAGATAAAGAAGCCAGGTCAAGTATAAAAAATATAATAGCAGATTATTTTAACAGTAAAACTTGTTTAATAATAAGTCATGATGAAGAAATTATTTCTATCTGTGATAGGACGTTAAAAATTGTTGATGAAAAGATTATGGAATGCTGAAAGTTTATAGTATATGATTTGTCATATATTAAAACTTAAATTCGTGGAGAAGTATAAAAAAACAAAGTCTAAAAAATCACTTCCTCAACGCCTCGGCGGGAGTAAGTTTTCTGGCATAGCCAGCCGGATACATTGTGGTAATAGCCGGGATTAAAATACCGAGAATCACAGTTACAAAGAGCACATAGATATTAGCCTCAGGCCTGATTATATACTCCATTGGCATTGTAATTTCTTTCATTACAAATTCAAAATCCACTCCAGTGAAGTGAAGAATTATATTTGCAATATATCCGAGTATGCCACCACCTACCGAACCGATAAATCCCATTATTCCACCTTCTATTATAAAGTTAAGATAAACTTCTTCATCTGTTAAGCCAAGAGCCTTTAGAGTGCCTATTTCTTTAAGCCTTTCAAATACATTCATCATCATAGTGTTGACAACCACAAATGAAGCTAAAAGGACTATTATTGCATAGATAATGTAATAAATAATTTTACCTGCCTCAAGAAGCTGATACATATTGCCCATTTGTTCCTTTACGTTCTTTATGGTTGCCCCTTCTGGCAAAATTTTTGTAATTTCTGCTTTCACCTTTTCAGCCTTTGAAGGCAAGGTATAAACAAGTATTTCTGTAGTGCCTTCTTTAATCTTTAAGAGTCTTTTTGCCTCTTTTATGTCAAGAATGAAAAAATCACTATCAAGTGGGGCTACTTTATATCTGAAAATTCCTTTTACCTTAAGCTTTATCGCATTAAGCCCACCCTCACTTGTCTTTGTAGCAAGAAGTAGCTCATCTCCAACTTTTATCTTAAGCTTTTTTGCAAGGTTTACACCAAGGTAAAGTCCATCTTTTTCAAGATTGCCTTCAATTAGCTTTTCTTCTGGCTTAAGAATACTACTTTTTAAATCAATACCAAGACCGATAGCAAACTTTGAACTTTCCTTATGTCCCAGAATAAGGCCAAACTTTACTCTTTCTTCAATATGCTTAACGCCATTAATTTGCCTGATTTTATCCATCAGACTTTCGCTCTCTCCCACCAGCTCATCTACCGGCAAAAATCTTTCTCTTTTTATAAAGTCTACTTTTGTAATCCTCAAATCCCCTGTCTGATACTTTTTGTAGTTATCAAGCATCATATTTAACATTCCATCTATCCAACCCATTGCCACTGCTACAACCATACTTGCCACAAGTATAGCAAGAATTGTGAGAATACTTCTCTTTCTATTTCTGAAGACGTTTCTTAAGGCAAATTTAAATAGCATGGCTAACCTCCAATTCTATTTTCTTATTTTTTCCGATACATACTCAAATATTTTTCTTGCAAATTCATAAAATGAAATGGCATCTTTTTCGGAAGGTTTTCCATACGGCAAAAGACCAAAATCTGCAGGATATCTTGAGTCTAAATAAAGTTCATCGAGTTTAATTATCAATTCTTGATATTCTTTCAAATCAATTTTAATATAACTTTCGCAAATGCCAAATAATCTTATAAGTGAATGTATTTTGGGAAGTTCCTTGTTATTAAATATTAAAATAGCCTTTAAAGACTTTTCTATTGCCTGTTCAGAATGAAAAGCCACAATATGAGTTAAGTCTTTATCTTCTAATATTTTTTCTATAGTCTTAATATCATCAAGTGCTGCTTTTAACCATTCTTTAGCCAGCTTTTGATTCATACAGAACCTTTCCGTTTTCTAAAATTTCTTTTGCAAAAGGATTTTCAGAGTTTAAAAATTCCTCATACATCTTCTTTGTGTGGACAATCATATCAATAGGATGCTCTTTCATAATATCATAAATGCTATTTACATATTTAATCTTTATTTTCATCTTTTCATCAAAATTTTGAGGTAAAAAATCATCATTTGTAATAATATAAAGATCAATATCACTGAACTCAGTAGCTTTATTTCTGGCATAACTTCCAAAAAGTATGATTTTATATGGATTAAGTTGAGAGAGTCTTTTTATAATCTCTTTTTCAATACTTTTAATTTGTTTCATAAAAAAACTCCAAAGATTATTTTTTATTAAAGATATTAATTTAATCTTTATAAAAAATCAAATTAAACACTTCTTAAAGCTTCTGCAGGCTGCATCTGGCTTGTCTTCTTCGCTGGATAATAACTTGCAAGTGTGCTTGTTATTACACTGATCAAGAAGGCATATACAAAGGATGCTATGTCCCATCTCGACTTTACAATTCCTACAAGCCTGAGGGAAGCCATAATGTTTTCATTTTCCTTACCCATTAAAGCAGTGTAGTCAATACCATATTTTACAAAATACCAGTTGACAAGTGCTCCAAGCATTATTCCCAAAATTCCACCAATTACACCTATGACAAGACCTTCGAGGACAAATACTATCTCCACTTCTCTATCAGTCATTCCGAGTGCTTTAAGTGTGCCTATTTCTCTTACCTTTTCGTATACAGACATAAGCATTGTGTTTATTATTCCTACTATTGCAATTATAAGAATGAAAAACACAAAAATATAAGTCGTTACTTCATCCTGCTTTGCTGCTGCTTCAATTCCACTAACAAGCTCTCTCCAGCTTTCGATTTTGTAATTCTTGAGGTCGTTTTTTAAGTCAGAGATAAATTTTCTATCGTGTTTATAGTTTTCCGTGATTATTGATATTTCAGTCACACTCTCTGTAGCTAAATAACTTTTTGCATCATTAAGGGAAATAAAAACTGTTGATGAATTAACCACGGGATCGGCCGTAAATAAAACTCCACTTATGTAAACTTCAACTGAGTCAATAGTCCCATACTTATTTCTGAAGGTTATATAGATTGAATCGCCGACATCAACATTCATATCTTTTGCAAGATTTTCCCCTATGAGGGCTTCCCCACTAACAAAATCCCCTCTTATAACGTAATTGGTCAGATTGAAAACTTTTGAATCATTTTCTTCATCAACCCCAACAACTACAACAGGTAGAGAGTCCTTGCCGTTATCAGCTTCGGCAAGAAATTGTATCCTTTCTGTATAAGCCTTTACATAAGGCTTTTTTGAAAGTATTGTCAGAACTTCTGATGGATTATCTATAAAATTTTCGATATTGTATGGATCTTCTTTGTCAAAATTCTCACTCCTTATCTTTATATGTCCTGTGTCAAACTGTATAAAATTATTTATAGATTGGGTTTTATATCCTTTTATAAGTCCATCCATAAAGAGATAAAACATAATACCTACTGAAAGTATTAAAAACGTCAAAAAAGTTCTTCTCTTTGAACGGAGAAGGTTTTTAATGGCAATAGAAAATAAATAGGGCATATTTGCCTCCTAATTTATCAAAAGTTTTCACTTTTTGGCAAAAAGTGTAGCAAAATATCCTTCTTACTTTCTTTCTCAATGATGAGAAAGGAATAAGAACTTTTGTTACCTTTCTTTTGTTCGGGCAAAAGAAAGGTAACCGAAAGAAAACCCGCCGCCACGCTTCATCTGGCTTGAAACGCATCGGCTCAAACTCGGGAACGCCGAACTCGCCAACCATTTGAAATCTCTTTACAAAAATTTCCCTTCATAACTAAAAAACCTTTCTTTCTTAATCCTTACAAATGGCTGGCTCAAACAGGCGGCGTTCTTACACCTCGTTTTCGCCGGCGTTTCTATGCCAGACTGTGTGAAAACTCCACAAAAATGTATAAATAGGATATAATAATGGATAAGGAAAATCAACAAAAAAGGGTAATTATATGGAGTACATAGTTGGAGAATCGAGGGAACAGATAC
>JBBFLL010000026.1:0-29375 GCA_037479045.1 Brevinematales bacterium
AGTGGAGCGATTTAACTACCGAACCCCACACCATTTTGTTAAACTATTTCAACTAAAACCAGACAAAATGGTGTGGGGAAGTTTGCTTGCGGATAGATTGCAAAAGTGATTCTTTCTTTGCTTACTTTCTTTCTGATCACTCAGAAAGAAAGTAAGAAGATAATTTTTGCTACACTTTTTTACAAAAAAGTTGCCCTTTTTAAGAGAAAAGGAGGAAAGTATCATATGCTCATAAGAGAAGCAATAGAATCCGACATTGAAACAATCTTATCTCTTTACAGTTCGCTTGAAGATAAAGACGAAGGACTTTCAAAAGAAAAAGCTATAGAAATATTTGAAAAAATGAAAACTTATCCATACCATAAGGTTTATGTTGTTGAAAATGAAGGCAAGATTGTTGGCACATTTGTGCTTACAATACTTGACTACTTTGCCCACAATGGCAAAAGAGCTGGTGTACTTGAAGATGTCGTTGTTGATGAGAGAGAAAGGTCAAAAGGTATAGGCAAGCTGATGTTAAACTTTGCCATAGAAGAATGCAGGAAAAACAATTGCTATAAACTTGCACTTTCAAGCAACATAAAGAGAGAAAGAGCCCACTCATTCTATGAGAAAAACGGCTTTAAGCTACATGGCTATAGCTTCTGGACAGAAATTAGAGAGGACTGATATGAAATACATAAAAGAACTTAACCCAAAATTTTCAAGAATACTTTCAGAAGAACCAACAATCGCAAAAACGGCAAGTATATTAAACTCAAATCTTGGTAAATATACTGAAATTATGGACTATGTTGAAATAATTGATTCAAACATTGATGACTTCAGCTATATCTGTGATTATTCAATGGTTCTCTATGCAGAAATAGGCAAATTCGTAAGTATAGCCGCAATGACAAGAATAAATGCACCAAATCACCCTTACGAGAGAGCCTCACAGCACCATTTTACATACAGGCCAGAAAAGTATGGCTTTTCAGATCAGCCAGAACAGAGCTTTTTCAAGTGGAGGAAACTCCAAAAGGTGGTTATAGGAAATGACGTCTGGATCGGTCATGGTAGTGTTATACTGCCCGGTGTAAAAATTGGAAATGGGGCAATAGTGGGTAGCCTATCGGTTGTAACCAAAGACATTCCCCCATACTCAATAGCTGTAGGTAACCCAGCGAGAGTAATAAGAAATAGATTTCCAAAGGATATAGCAAATGCTATTGAAAAAACACAGTGGTGGAATTGGCCACTTGAATTAATAAAAGAAAGACTTGAAGATTTTAAGGATGTGAGAAGGTTTTTAGATAAGTATTTGTGAACTCAATGAAGTTCCTTAAATAAGAAATTCTCCAGCCCAGAGCCTCTCAAAAAATTCCTTCCACGGAAGAATAAGGATATTCTCAATCTTTCTCGGCTTTTCATCAAATGAAACAACAATGTTGTAAGGAAATTTTACTTCTTCATTGAGAGCTTTAAGTGGAGATAAATCACTCTCAGTAACGAAATTTTTAGCTTTAACTTCAATAGCAACTTTATCACATAAAATGAAATCCACTTCATATCCCGATTGAGAACGCCAATAGTTTAATCCCTGTAAATTTTTGTAGTCCACAAAACATTTCAATTCATGAAAAACAAGATTTTCAAAAGCAAAACCAAATTCTGGCGTCCCGGGATTGATATAACTTTTATTTTGTAATACTCTTACAACTCCGGTATCAAAGAAATAAAACTTTGATGTTGAAATTGGCTTCCTCTTCACAGTTTTTTTCCAAGCCCCAAGTTCAAAGGCAATAAGAGTGTCCTTCAAAATTTGAAAATACTCCTGAACTGTACTTGAAGCAACCTGAGAATCACTTGCAATTTTTGAGTAATTAATAAGCTGTCCATTCATTATAGCTGCAACCTGTAAAAATCTACTGAATGCTGGAATATTACGTGCAAGTCTTTCTGAAGCTATTTCCTCCTGCAAATATAAACCAGTGTAAGCCTGCAAATCCTCTTCCGGAGAGTTTGAAAAATAAATAGAAGGTAAGAGTCCGTAATTTATAGCCTTAACGGGATCAAATAAATCTCCCAGTTCTCTGTAACAAAAAGGATGAAGGATTTTAAACCTCGCCCTTCCACCGAGTAGATTTGTCCCTCCCCGTCTCAGTTTTCTTGAACTTGAACCAGTCAGTAAAAATTTAACCCCCCTTCTTTCAATAAGCCTGTGAACCTCATCAAGTAATTCTGGAAGTTTTTGAACCTCATCGATTACAATTATATCATCTTTCGCTGTCAATTCCTGTTCAATGAGCTTTGGACTTCTCGCAAGCTTAAAAAATACCTCACTGTCAAGAAGGTCGTAGATTTTTTTGTCCGAAAGAGTTTCTCTTATTAAGAATGATTTTCCTGTCTGTCTCGGACCAAAAAGAAAACAGGATTTTTCAGAAAGAACACTTTTAATATCCATAACTCTATTCACTTTAATCATATTTATCTCCAAAATAATAATCAACAACTATGTCGTTGATTATTATAATAAACAACAACTATGTTGTCAAATTTTGAAGTAAAGTTATAATTCACATTATGGAAAAAAATTTTCAAAAACCTCAGAAACTTGAGACAAAAACTGAATTACATTTTCTTAAATATCAAGCCATTAATAGCTGGCAATAAACTCATAGCTATTGCTATCAATCCATACTTAAAATCCAGAATAGGGACAGTTTTAAAGACAAGATTGAATGGCTTCAGATATACAATGGCAATTATGATTAATAACATCAAAAGAGTACTTGCTTTAAGTAAAAAGTTTGGTTTTAAAAACCTTTCTATAAATTTACCACTTCTCAGTGTAAAGATATAAATCTGTGGTGCAAGTAATGTTATTACAAAAGCTACTGTATTGGATATTTTTTCATCACGAGTAAGATTATAGGTAATTATGTATCCCAGAATTATGCTTAAACCAAATATTAAACCATCCACCAATATAAAAAATCTTTCCCGACCTTTGATGAAAGTTTTAGAAGTCCAATCTGGTTTCTTCTTCATTACTTTTTCGTCTGGTTTGTCCATTGAAATACCAATACCAGGTAAAGATTCCATCACCACATTTGACCACAGAAGCTGAACAGGAAGAAGTGGTACAGGATAACCAAGCAGAGGAGTTATTATAATTGCAAATACCTTTCCCAGATTGTTTGAGATAAGATACCATATCAACTTTTTTATATTTTGAAATACATTTCTTCCCTCTTTTATTCCAGTAATAATTGTCGCAAAGTTGTCATCGGTTAAGATTATATCCGCTGCTTCCTGTGCAACCTGTGTCCCAGCCCTGCCCATAGCTATACCTACATCGGCTTTTTTTAAGGCTGGTGCATCGTTTACACCATCACCCGTCATTGCGACAATATGACCTAAAGACTTAAGTTTATCAACTATCTTCAATTTTACCATTGGAACAACTCTCGAATAAACCCGTAGGTCTTCAACTTTTTTTGCAAATTCTTCATCTGAAAGATTGTCAAGTTCTTTGCCCTCTATAACCTGATTTAATTCATTTGCAATTCCTACGTTTTGAGCAATTGAAAAAGCCGTGTTTTTACTATCGCCTGTTATCATTACAAAATTTATTCCGGATTCTCTTGCATCCTTCACAACATTCTTGACTTCATCTTTTGGAGGATCATATATAACCATACAACCAAGAAATGTAAAGCCAGAGGATAGCTTTTCCTTATTGATTCTATCTTCATCAATCTCCTTTTTTGCAAAACCAATGACCCTGAAACCTTTTTCAGAATATTTTATTATGTCACTACTCCATTTTTGAAGAGATAATTTATCAAATTTTTGCAGTTTTTTCTCATTTTCATAATAAGAATCACAAAGCGAAAGGACTTTTTCGGGAGCACCTTTAAGATAAATCGCCTTTCTATTGCCAGTGTCAGCTATAAGAGAACACGAATACATATTTTCTGAGGAAAAAGGAAGACTATCTAAAACCTTAAACCCTTCAAAATACTCCTTTTTAAATCCCATTATGTAAGAGGCTTTTATCATAGAAGTTTCTGTGGGGTCGCCTATTTCTTTTATGATATTTCCATCAACTTCTTCGACAGTTGCGGTGGAGGATTTGTTCGCAGTTAGAAAAAGGTCATGAATTATTCCGATGTTTTTACCCTCTGAAACCATTTTCAGGACATCACTTGCTGAATAATAATGTCCACCGATATAGTATTCCTTTACAGTCATATTGTGCTGTGTTATTGTTCCAGTCTTATCAGTACAGATATAATCAACATTGCCAAGACTTTCTATAGAAGAAAGTTTTTTGACAATTACTGAGTTTTTTGCCATTCTTTCAACTGCAAGAAGGAGTGAAACCGTTATAGAAGCCGGCAAACCTTCAGGGAAAACTGCCACCATTATACTTATCGCAAGTAATATGGAATGATAGATCCCAAGACTTCTAAAAATGCTTATTAAAATTACTAAAAATCCTGAGAGAAATGCTACAGTAACCAAAAATTTTATTTCAACTGAAATTTTTTGTTGTAATGTTGTTTTACCCTTTGTTTCTTCCTGGATTGACAATGCTATCTTTCCCATTTCAGTATTCATTCCAGTTCTTAATACAAGAGCGTAACCACTTCCGTTAAGGAGTTTACTACCAGAAAAAAGTATATTCTTCATCTCATAAATTGCAATCTCTTCTTTCTCAATTGCTTCATTTGTTTTTTCTATAGGCAGGCTCTCTCCAGTGAGATGAGACTCATCAACAAGGATCTGTTTGCCATCTATAAGTCTGCAATCTGACGGAATTATATCTCCTGCTTCCAGAAACAATATATCTCCCGGAACAATAAACTTTGAACCTATTACACAAAGAGAACCTTCTCTTATAACTTTGCTCTGTGGAGAAAGAATCTTTTTAAGCTCGTCTAGTGCTTTTTCCGCCTTGTATTCCTGAAACAGACTGATTACTGTATTTATTATAACAACACCCATTATTGCTATTCCTTCAATCCAATCACCTATAAAGAATGTAAAACCAGAGGCTATAGCAAGAATTATTGACATTGGTTCAAGTAGACATTCAAAAAATTTTTGAAATAGACTTTTCTTTTTAGCCTCTTTTATTTCGTTGTAGCCGTATTTTTTTAATAAATCTTTTGCCTTTTCCTCTGAAAGTCCATTTGAAGAGGATGAAAAATGTGAGAGAGCTTCATCTGAACTCATTTTTGAAAAGCTTGAAATTTCTGTCTCCATAATTTATAACAGCTCCTTTCTGAAGTTATTTGCATTAACCAAAATGACGATACCTTTTTGAAATATCAAAGCAATATAACATTATAATTAAAACTGACCGCTCAGTCAAATAAAATATTATACGATTGGTTATTTTTTAAAAAGTATAACCTCCAGAGAATTGCTTTACTTTCAAAAGCCAGATGATTCCAAATAAGCACGAAGTTTTTCAGATAATTATACCTACTTCAAGAAAAGTTTTCTTTCTTTATTAATCCCATTAAAGAAAAACCCAATACTTAATATTATCACAAGCAACATTCCAAAAGATAAGTACCCAAAAGGAATGATTTGCTTCCCAAACAAAAAGTAGCCATAAGAAAACATTGAGACAAATATAACGATGAGAGACAAATAAAACTTAGACGGTATAAAAAATGCAAGTATAAAAGAAAAAATATCTGCCATAAAAAAATAACGTTCATGCATTCTTGGCATAAAAAATGGCACAACAATACTGAACAAAAAAGTAATATATAGTATTGCTGTATTTTTCAACTCTTGTTTTTTTAATAGATTCCAAAAAACAAACAACAAAATAAAAACAATCAAACAACAAAATAAAAATCCAAAAGCCAAAAGAATAGGATTATTTGAAAACCACTGATAAAAAGTAGGAGCATTGATAGCCATATCTCTATAATAATCCGTTTGTTTAAAATAAATCAAGAGTAAATCTATAAATTTCCCACCCATAAACACTGCAGGAATTATTGATACAAAGTAGATAAAGGGAATTAAAAAGAAGTATTTTATATCATACTTCCCGAGAATAAAGAATAAAAAGTAAACAGGGGCAATAAAAATAGCCTGCAACTTAAAAGAAAAAGCAATTGAGTAAAACAAAAAACTCAATAAGTAATTCTTTTTCACCATATAATAAATCGAAATAACACAAAAAGTAGCAAAAATTATATCACACTGACCCCAGAAAGCCCCATTCATAATAACTGTAGGTATAATCATAAACAATCCAAAAGCAAGAGTAGAAACAAAAATATCTTTCTTATTTTCAAAAACAATCTTAAAAACAAAAAATCCACAAACAAAATCAAAAATTATTGAAATAATTTTTATAGCAGATAACTTATCAACAGGAAAAAATGTAGAAATCCCAAGTAGATAAAGATACATTGGAGAATAATTAGAAAATTCCTTGGCAAAAGATTTTAAACCATTATCCCTTAAATGATCATACCAGCTATTTAAAAACAAAGAAAAATCGCCAGACACAAAATGAAAAACAGAAAGCCTTATAAAATAAGCAAGAACTATTACCAACAAAATAAATAAAAAATTTAAATTTTTTTTCTCAAAAGAAAACTCTCTTCTCAAAAAGATCCATAATAACATTAAAATAAAATTAAAAACCCCAAAATAAAAGAGGTAGTTCCCAACTAAAGAAATAACAGCAAGCCCAGAATCTCCACCCCTGTTTCTCAATTTAATTTCAAAAAAATTTTCACCTTTTTTTAAATATTTCCCAAGAGAAATAACAAAACCTTTTTCCCAGTTCTCCAAATCTCCTTTTTTTATTTTATCAAGAGAAACAACTTCACCATTAACTTTAAGTTCTTCAAATTTATCATCTGGAATAATATTGAAAATACTCTGCCCAATAAAAAAATAGTTAACTTTAAAAGTTATAACAAAAAGATCTATCGGAGCATTCTTAATAGTAAACAGATTCTTTGCCTTACCTCTAATGCCAGAATTCTCACTAACATACTCTACTTCAGATACATAACTTTTCGACAAAAAAGAAAATACTAAAGAAATAAAAAACAAAACACAAATTAAAGAAAAAGAAAAGTTAGAAAAAAATTTTTTATTCATATTAAATCTCTCAATAAAAAAATTTATTTATTATAATAAAAGTAATTAAAAAAATCAAAAATACATATTTCATAATAAAAAAGCGAGGGTAAAACCCTCGCTTTTTTATTTTCTATATGCCTTATGCCTTGCATCCTCAATAGAAGCAGCTTTATTTATATCTGGCTCAACAGAATTGGACTTCTCATAGGCCGATATTGCCTGTGTATAGCTTTTTGTTTTTTCGTATATTTGACCTTGCTTGAAATACCACTCTGCAAAATCCTTAATCATTTCTTTATTTGAAGTGTTCGGAATAGAGACTCCCTGTTCGACTGATTTTTTAAGATTAAATGCCTGAGAAAAATCTTTTTTTATGTCATTTGCCTTCTTAGTATGTTCAACATTTGAAGTTAAAGGGTTTAAATTAACATTTTCTACTTTCATAAAACCCTCCTGCAAAGTCTGGAGACGGCGGGAATCGAACCCGCGTCCTGAAACCAGAAATTTTAAGCCTTATTCACAGGCTTAGTCCTGTTTATTTGTCAGTAAAAGAGGGAGACAGGACAACCCTTCTTTCACTCAAGCTGCTAATTTTCAGCCCTGATCCGCAGCAGACCAGAACCTATCCTTCAACTATAACCCACAGATAGCCCCGAAGGAGAGAGCAACCTGCAGGAGACTGCTTTAATTAAGCAGCCATTGCATAAGAATATGATTCTTCTGCACTTCTTTTTTGAAGCAGTTTAAAGGGTTACTTCAGCCCTGCCTGAAGCTTAAAATTCCCACTGTTTCAGTCGAAAGCCAATCGTCCCCTCTCGGTATATATTAACAATTTTTTCAACAAAAATCAAATAAAAACCACAAAATTATGGCTTTTCTATTATCGGAAAAATAATCTGAAAATTTTAGAAATTTAAAAATTTTTTTTATTTTTATTGAAAACTATTTTAATTTTCATTAAACTTAATTTGAACATAAAATAAGGGAAAAATATGGAGTCAAAAGAAAAAATTTTAGAAAAAATTAAAAGTTTAAGAGAAAAAATAGAATATCATAACTACAGATATTATGTCCTCGACAATCCAGAAATAAGTGATTACGAATACGATCTATTAATGAAAGAACTCGAAAAACTTGAAAATGAAAATCCAGAATTTAAAACACCAGATTCTCCTACCCAGAGAATCGGCGGCGAACCCTTAAAAAAATTTGAAAATTTCACCCATCCTTTTAAGATGTATAGCCTTGCAAATGCAATGAACGAAGGTGAATTTATTCAATTTCTAACAAGAGTATACAAAGACCTTGACACCAAAAATATAAATTTCTCCTGTGAACCAAAGTTTGATGGGCTTGCAGTTGAGTTGATTTACAAAAATGGAATGCTTGAAATAGCCTCAACAAGGGGAAATGGAGAAGTTGGTGAAGTAATAACACAAAATATTAAAACAATAAAATCAATCCCTCTCAAAATCAAGAAAACCAATATCCCAGAAGAATTAATAGTTTATGGTGAAGTTTTGATGTATAAGAAAGATTTTTTAGAACTCAATAAAGAAAGAGAAGAGAATGAAGAACCTCTATTCGCCAATCCAAGAAATGCAGCCGCAGGAAGTTTAAGACAACTTGACCCAAAAATAACAGCAAGAAGAAAATTAAGATTTTTTGCTTATGGATTAAAATCAAGAACCGAAAACAACTTCAGCAATTCTCATTACGAAAGACTTGATTATCTTAAAGAACTTGGTTTTCCTGTTTCTGATGAAAGAAAAAAACTATCAACAAAAGAAGATATTATCAACTACCATAGAGAATTAGAAAATTCAAGGGAAAATCTTCCTTATGAAATAGATGGTGTGGTTATAAAAGTCGATGACATTTACTTGCAGGAAATCTTAGGATATGATGCAAAAACTCCAAAATGGGCTATTGCATGGAAATTCAAACCTGCAAAAGCCCAAACTTTATTAAAAGATGTAGAATTCAGTGTTGGAAGACAGGGAACTATAACTCCTACAGCTATTTTTGAGCCAGTATTCTTAGCAGGTGCAAAAATATCAAGAGCAACACTTCACAACTTCGACGAAGTAAAAAGACTTGATCTTCACTACGATGATACAATAGTTGTAGAAAGGTCTGGAGAGGTTATACCAAAAGTTATAGAAGTAATAAAAGAGAAAAGGTCTCCTAATGCTAAACCAGTTGTTCCTCCAGAAAAGTGCCCTGTATGTGGAACACAACTTTTTAAATCCTCTGACAAAGTAGCACTTCGTTGTATTAACTCAAGTTGCCCCGCAATAGTAAAAGGAAGTCTCAAACATTTTGTGTCAAGAAATGCATTTAATATAGAAGGTCTTGGAGAAGAACTCATAGAAAGATTCTATGAAGAAGGATATATTAAAAATTTTGCAGATATTTTCAAATTGAAAGAAAAAAAGCAAAATCTTATAAATCTCGACAGATTTGGAGAAAAAAGTATCAACAACCTCCTCACTTCAATAGAAAATTCAAAGAAAATAGAATACTTCAGGTTTATATATTCACTTGGCATTCCCTATGTTGGAGAAGAAACTGCAAGATTACTCGCAGACAATTTCAGCCCCATAGAAAAATTGTATAACATTACAAAAGAGAGTTTACTTGATATATATGGCATTGGAGATACGGTAGCTGAAAGTATCTATCAATATTTTAAAAATGATGCTAATAAAAATATGATAAATCAACTCCTATCAACAGGCATAGAAATAAAATATACTACCAATACAATAGTTGAAAACTCACCCATAAAAGGCAAAAAAATAGTATTCACAGGTAAAGCAGAGACTTTCACAAGAGAAGGTTTTGAAGAGCTTGTTAGAAAATACGGGGGGATACCTTCCGATTCCGTCTCTAAAAATACCGATTATCTCGTAGTTGGTGAAAATCCGGGGTCAAAACTCGAAAAAGCCAAGTCAGTTGGAGTTAAGATTCTCTCAGAGCAAGAATTTCTTGAATTACTGGGGGTAAAAAATGAATCGAATAGCAATACTTGAGGATGAATTAATCATTGCAAAAGATATTGAAGAAGTCTTAAAAAAATTAGGTTATGAAATAGCAGGCATTTTCTCGTCAGGGAATGAACTTATCGACAAAATAAAAAACGGATTACACACTACACTTGTGCTTTCAGATATCAATCTTGGCTCTGAACCTGATGGAATTGAAGTAGGCAAAAAACTATTTGAATTTGGCATACCGACTATTTTTATTTCCGCATACACTGATGAAAATACATTTTCTAAGGCTTTGAGTTTCCCAGTGTTTGGTTTTTTAAAAAAACCGCTCGAACATTTTTCACTCAAAAGTGCCATTGAAATCGCCTTGAATAATTTTAAATACTTTCTTGAACTCAAAGAAAAAATTAAACAGAGTGAAAAAGAATATGCAAATCTTTTAAAAGAAATAGAAAAAAAAGAACAACAACTATTAGAAGAAGAAAAATTAAAAGAAAATTTATTAATAGAAAAAAACAAATTATCAAAAGAAATTGCCTCTTTTGAATATTACGCAGAGCTATTGAAAAGTGAAATAGAAAAAGCATTGATTGAAAAAGAAAGGGTTCTCGATACAAAGAACGAAATATTTAACCACCTTAATGTCTATGCAAAAGGAATGGAATTTTTCAACCAGTTATTCTGTGGAATACTTGAGAAAGAAGATGATTTTATGAAAATAATGCAGAATATTATTGATAATTTTATAGCTGTTCTTGGAGAAAATTGTAAAGGTATAAAAGTCAGCTTGAATGATTTAATAATATACACCACAAATTGTATCTCTACACCATTTATTTATAAATCAGACTTCAACACAAAAAATACTGCAATTGAAATTCTTCTCTATTTCAATACAGAAGAAAATTTAAAAAAAGATATGACAAAATCAACTATATATCTTATAGATGTTTTCTTAAAGCTACTTGCTTGTTTCTATTCTTCAAGAAAAACCTTTAATGAAGAAAAAGCCGAAAAAGAATTCTTCAAATCAATATTTGAACTTCTCCCATTGCCAATTATATACAGATCTGAAGAAAAAATAATCTTAAACAATATGGCAAAAGAGTTTTTTAATACTCCACGGGATAAAGATATTTCAAAAATTTTATTAACAGACGAAGAAAAACTTAAAGAAGATGTAATAGAAAATATACTTAAAGGGAAAAAATTATTTTTTGATTATATTTGCAAGTTTAAGGATTGTGATGGTATAATTAAAGAAGTTAAAGTTCGTAGATTTTTGATAAAAGAAAATATAAGAGAATATATCGACATAATATTAACATAAAGGAGAAAAAAATGGATTTTTTATGGAATGGGGTTTTCTGGGGAATTGTATTAATAATTTTTGGTTTAAGTGTTATTCTTAAGGCTATATTTCATATTGATATACCTATATTTAAAATATTTATTGCCTTTTTCCTAATCTATCTTGGTGTTAAAATCCTCATAGGCGATAAAATCGTAAAGCCAACAAAATCAAATAAAGATATAGTTTTCTCTGAAGGAGATTTCTCCTACTCAAATGAGGACTACAAGGAATACAATATTCTTTTTGGTAGCGGTAGAATAGACCTTTCAAAAATAGAAAATCTTACTTCAAACAAAATAATAAAGATTAACACTGTTTTTGGCTCAGGAACTCTATACTTAAAGAAAGATTCGCCATTCAGACTTAAAACCTCTGTAGCCTTTGGTGGAATAAATTTTCCTGATGGAGAGGCTATCTACTTTGGTGAAAGAAAGATAGGCGAAAAAAACAACTACACAATAGACATTGAGTTAAACGTAATTTTTGCAGGGTTCAGAATCATCTACAAGGATTAATAATGCCACTTCAAGAAGTCGAATTTATTGAAACTGAACTATTTTTAAAATATAAAATTGAAATAAGTAATGTAGTTTGTGGAATAACAAAAAAAGGAAAATATTCCTACTCATTTCATACTATAACAACAGAAGAAGAAAAAGAAGATGTAAAAAATTCAAGAAAATTACTTTTAGAAAAATTAGGCTTTGATAATTTAATCACTTTAAAACAAACACATTCAGACACTATTCACTCTATAACCTCAAAAAATATTGACAAATACGTTTCAAATCCATATATAACTGGCGATGGACTTATAACTTCTTTAAAAAATGTGTTGATTGGAGTTTCTACTGCCGACTGTGTTCCAATCACTTTCATATCAAAGAATCAAGAATTTATCGGCATTGTCCATGCTGGATGGAGAGGCATAAAATCACAAATTCACTTAAAAATGTTTTTTGAATTTGAAAAATTAAAAATCCCTCCTGAAGATTTAAAGATTATAATAGGCCCACACAATAGAGTATGTTCTTATGAAGTAGGAAATGAAATGAAAGAAATTTTTAGTGAAAAATACTTTCATCAGAACGGAAATAAAATATTTTTAAACCTCGAACAAATAATAGTAGATGAACTTATGTCTTATGGCTTATCAAATATTTATTCACTTAAATTATGCAGTTTCTGCAACAACGAACTATTCTATTCATATAGAAAAGGTGAAAATAGAGGAAGAAACTTATCGTTTGTTGGCATTCAGGCGTGAGGATGATACTTCTCATAACTATCTTTGAGTTTTGCAATAGAAAGGTGCGTATAAACCTGTGTTGTTGCAAGGTTTGAATGCCCAAGCATCTCCTGTATAACCCTTATGTTCGCCCCATTATCAAGAAGATGGGTCGCAAATGTATGCCTTAAGGTATGTGGTGAAACCTTTTTCTGTATTGCCAGAGTATCTATGTAGTTATTAAGAATATATCTTATTGCTCTATCCATAATTCTTTTTCCGCTCTTTGTAACAAAAAAAGCCTCGCTTTTTGATTGAAGCTCTTTTCGATAAAAAAGATACTTGAGTAGAATTTCTTTTGTTTTCTTACCAAAAGGAACAATTCTATATTTTTTGCCTTTACCTAAGATGTGGACTGTTTCGCTTTTTAAATCTACATCAGATAAATTCAGATTCACAAGCTCAGAAACTCTCATCCCAGTAGCATATAGAAGCATAATCATAGCCTTATTTCTCACGGAAAGCGGTGTATCCTCAGGAATGATATTAATCAGATCAAAAATCTCACCCTTTTCCATAAAAGTTGGCAATCTCTTTGACTTTTTAGGAGAAGATACGAGTTCTGCTGGATTTTTATCTATTATCTTTCTCTTTTTTAAAAACTTAAAAAAGGTTTTTATGGACGCTGTTTTCCTTTCAATCGAAGAAGATTTTAAACCCTTTTTGCCAAGTTCTGTTATAAAACCGTATATATTCTGGTAAGAAACTTGTTTTATTGAATAATTTTTTTGAGAAGCAAGATATTCAAAAAAATCAGATAGATCCCCATAATATGAATTGACAGTATGATCTGAAAAACCCTTCTCAAATTTAATATGTTTGATAAACTCTTCAAGATATTTTTCTAACTCTTCTCTCATTTTTTGTCTAACTCAGAATAGTCTACTCTGTATATGAAATTTAAAATAAAATTTACAAGATGGGCGTGGCATTCTTTACTCACCTCTTCCTGTGAATTATTAAACCTTCCTTCAGAAAAATAATATTCTGCTACATCAACCCCTAATTCAATTCCTATATCCTTCGTTATAAAATAAGCCCCACTTAAACTCATAAATGGCACTTCAAAATTTACTTTGTTAAAATCATATTCAACAGAAGATGAAGAGTAATACTGTTTATATTGAACCATAAAAGGATTGATACTGAAATAAATCTCCCAATTTTTATTGGGATTCCAGAAGATATTAAAACTGAGTGGAATTTGAGGAAATAAATCTGCCCCTTCTATAAGAAAATTCCCGTTTTCATCTGTTTCAAGTCTACCGGGAAAATTCGCAATTCTTAGATTAATACCAAGACCAAGTTGTTTACTTAAAAAAGGTAAATAGTAAGTAAGACCAAACAACATATAATGAACTGGCGATTCCGTTTTTAGTTCCTTCTCTACAAAATTGTATGTCAACCATCCTGGCATAGGTCCACCATAGAAGTCAACTCTTATATCCCAGTATCTTATCATAAAACCAATCATAGGATATAAAACAGGGTAAGGATCGTCATATTCTTTTGTAATAAGCACATTATTATCATAGTAATAATTCTTCATATTTTTTCTTCCATTATCAACACCAACCCCAAATTTTGTATAAAACTGCCTTTCTATTTTAATCTCCTGTTTTTCATAAATAGTTTGCCTCAGCTTTTTCACTTCCGTCTCCTCCTCTAAGGAAAGGGTTGGCAAAACTTCTTTAATTTTTTCTTTAACATTAAGTGAAATTTCGTCAATTGTATCGAAAATATCTCTACTTACAACACCTCTTGATTCGCTTCTCATCTTAAGTTGCTTCTTCAATGCATCCCAGACCTCAGTTATTACAAGTAAAGATTTTCCCTCAACATAATAATAACCATATATAATTATATCGCCTTTATTGGATAAGCAAATGTTATCAGCTTCACTAATAGAAAAGATCGCTAAATCATCACCAGCGGATTGAACATTAAAATTTTTTTCCTTAATTAATTTATTGTATATAGAACTCTTGAGCATTGACGCTATTGATTTATCCTTATAATCAGAGAGATCTACCCAGTTTGCAAGAATTATGTTCCATTTTGACTCAGCAAAAGAGATAGTAAAACAAAATAAAAAACATAAAACAAAAATTTTCTTAAAATTCATATTTTATACCTATCCCCATTGTAGAATTTTCTATAGAAATTCTTCTTAAATATAAAGTTTGCCCGTTTACAATAGTAAGTTCTATAGGAGGTGGATAGTTTGAGTTATTAAATTCTCTTTTTACACCACAATAATAGAAAGAAAAAGCAAAAGAAACAGTTAATTTTTCTAAAACCTTAATATCAAAATTCATGAAAAGATAAGGAGGACCTTCACTATCATTTATAGGTAACTTTATTTCTTTACCATTATAATTAAAACCAAGTTCGCTATAAGGGCGTAAAAAAGCAAAGCCAATGTCAATATAGTAATTCCTTGTTATATTAAATCTCAACTCAAGCCCAATATTTAAAACATTATAACCAAAACCAGGAGAAGAGAGATTTATCCCTTTATCAGTGAAATCAAAAGATTCAAATTTACCACCAACAAGAGAAAAAAACGGTCCTACAAATAGTAAATTATTAAAAAGCCCAAACAAAGGCGATATAGATAGCATATAGTTAAAATTTTTGGCAGTATTAACTCTTGTTCTTGTAATTAATAGCAACCACATCCACTCAAATTCAAAATTAAGTTGGGGTGAAAAACTCAAATCTGGTTTTAACTCTCCATACAAATCTGTAGTCTGACCAAGATAAAATCCAACATCTCTCAATGCAAAACTATCAAGATTAAAATAGACAGCAACTGAAAATGTTGGCTTATCTTTTTCATATTCGCTTAATTTTTTCTTCTCTGTTTCAACTGTTATAAGTTTCTGTTTTTCCTTAGGTGGATATCGCTTCTTAATTTCATCCAATATTCTTGATGAAATAATATCTATATTTTTAAGATATTCTTTCTTGTCAAAACTAATGTCAATATCTAATTTAATTCTTTCTTTTGTAATATCATAAAGTTCTACTACAAAATTTTCTTTCTCTTCCCTCAAAGTTAAAAATAGCTTTACATTAACCTGTGAAAGCCCATAACCTTTTAATTCTGTATTATCATCTGAAAAAATGTAAATATTCTTCAAATCTTTTGACTTTGAAAGAATAGCCTTCTGTAAAAAAAGCTCCATTTTATAGTAAGGGCCTTTATTTGAAATAGTTAAAATCAATTTCTGAGGGACAAGATCAGCCCCAAAAAGACAAACTGGTAAAAGAAAAAATAAAGCGAATTTTTTCATACCATTCTCCATTTATTATTCTCTCACAATTAATTAATTTTGTCAAGCATTATAGGTTAATTATTTAATAATAAATAATTAAATTTTTAAAAATAAATAAAAAATATTATTTTAATATTAAGCTGAATTTAAAAATAACAAACAAATTATACTTGTGTCATTTTTATACAAAATGTGTCAAAATTATACAAATTTTTACATTCTCTTAAAACAAAAAATCTTCATAATTTATTATTTTTTATAAAAATAAAAATTTTTCTAAAAATTGGCATATTTTTTGCACAATATAGGTGTAAACTAAATTTTAGAGAAGGAGGTGGCGTATGAAATTAATCAAAAGAGATTCTCCAAAATTCAGTTTACTTGAAAAGAGCTTCAGAGATACTTTTTCAGAATTTGTTAAAAGTTTCTTTGATGACGATTTCTTCTCAACCGAGCTTGTAAGGAGTGATTTTGAACCAAGAGTAGACGTATACGAAAAGAACAATCAGATTGTAGTCAAGGCTGATATTCCGGGAATTGATGAAAAAGACTTATCCGTTGAGCTTGAAGGAAACGTATTAACAATCAGTGGTAAGAAAGAAGAAGAAAAAGAAGTAAAAGAAAAGAATTATCACAGAATCGAAAGAAGCTATGGTTCATTCTGCAGATCAATCACATTACCAGATGGTATTGAAGCTGACAAGATTAATGCAGAGTATAAGAAAGGTGTATTGACTATCAATATTCCAAAATCCAAAGCTGCTGAAACAAAGAAGATTGAGGTTAAAGTTTCTTAAAATCTCAGAGAGACGCACTTTAAAGTGCGTCTCTATTTATAAAATTTATAAGGAGGTTATTATGTTATTCAATCCATTTTATGAAGTTGAAAAGATGAGGGATTTTATGGATGAATTCCTTAAAGAATATCTTGAGGGTAGCAAAAGATATGGATATGACTATGCAAATATATATGAAGGCAAAGATGGTTATATTCTTCAATTTATTGCCCCCGGAGTTGATTTGAAAGATATAGATATTAATATTTCAAATGGCATTCTATATGTAAATGTCAAAAGAAAAGTTGAAATTGAAAAAGAAAAAAGGTTAATAAGAAATGAAAGGTATGATATTGATTTTACAAGAAGTTTTAAACTTTCTGATGATGCAGATGTAGACAAAATTGAAGCTAAACTTATGAACGGATTACTTATGATTTACATACCGAAAAAAGAAGAAGTTAAGCCTAAGAAAATATCTGTAAAAGTTGAATAAAAGGAGGTCTCTATGACAGATAGAAACTATATCATTCCACCTGTAGATATTTATGAGAAGGACGATATGTACTTGATAGTAATGGATATGCCCGGTGTTGACAAGGATTCAATCGAGGTTGTTGCTGAAGGTGATATTTTAAAGGTAAGTGCTAAAGCTCTTGAGGTTGATAAAGAATGGAAGCCAATATCAAAAGAATTTAACATTTCAGACTATAAGAGGGAATTTTCCATAGGAAACAGAGTAAATAGAGAAAATATAAAGGCTAAATATGAAAATGGAATCTTAAAAATCGAACTTGAAAAGAGTGAAATAGCAAAACCACGTAAAATCGAAGTAAAAGCTGGCTAAAAAGCATCGCCATTTGGCGATGCTTTTTTTTGATAAAAGTATTTAATTTTAAAACTTTTCTTTTTTTAAAAAAAAAGTTAAAATAAATAGAGGTAATAAGATGTGTGGAATTGTGGGATATATAGGTAAGGGGAATGTAAAAGAAATTCTACTCGATTCTCTTCAGAGGCTTGAGTACAGAGGGTATGATTCAGCAGGTATAGCTTTGCTTGACAATTCAAATAAGATAGACATATTTAAGAAAACTGGAAGAATAAGCAATCTAAGGCTTAACCTTCATTCTATAGACTCGTCTGCAAAAATAGGTATCGGTCATACCAGATGGGCAACTCATGGAGGAGTAACAGATGAAAATGCACACCCACATTTTGATTGTGATAACAAAATAGCCCTTGTTCATAACGGTATCATAGAAAACTACAATGTCTTAAAAAATCTTCTTGAAAAAAAAGGGCATAATTTCAAATCAGAAACAGATACAGAGGTTTTAGTTCATTTGATAGAAGATATCTACAAGGGAGAAAACAATTCCCTTGAAGAAGCTGTAATCAAGGCTTTAAACCTTGTTCAGGGAACTTATGGCATAGCTTTAATTTCATCATACGAACCCAACAAGATAATATGTGCAAGAAATGGAAGTCCGCTTGTAGTAGGTATGGGACAAAATGAAATGTTTGTTGCTTCAGATGTGAATGCAATAATTCCATACACAAGAAATGTAATCTACCTTGAAGATAAAGAAATGGTTGTAATAACAGAAGAAAATTGCAATACTTTTAACCTTAACTATGAAAAAATAGTAAAACCAATATCAAAAGTTGAATGGGATCTCGAAGCTATTTCCCAGAATGGTTATGAAACTTTTATGCTTAAAGAAATTTTTGAACAGCCAGATGCAATGCTTAATGCTATGAGAGGTAGAGTAAACTTAGCAGAAGGAGCTATAAAGTTTGGTGGACTTAATCTTACAGAAGCCGAAGCAAGGGATATTTCAAGAATAATTATTACAGCTTGTGGAACAAGCTGGCATGCTGCTTTAATCGGAGAATATTTGATAGAAACTTTTGCCAAAATACCTGTAGAAGTTGATTATGCTTCTGAATTCAGATATAGAAATCCTATTATTCAGAAAAATGATGTACTTTTAGTAATAAGTCAATCTGGAGAAACTCTTGATACACTTGAGGCATTAAGAGAAGCAAAAAGGAAAGGTATAAAAGTACTTGGTATAACAAATGTTGTAGGTAGCACTATAGCAAGAGAATGTGATGGAGGTATTTATCTTCACGCAGGACCTGAAATAGGAGTTGCATCTACAAAGGCTTTTACAAATCAGGTTCTTGTAATGATAATGCTTGCAATCTACTTAGGAAGACTTAAGCATATGTCCTTTTATGAAGGGCAAAGACTACTTACTGAACTTAATAAAATCCCAGACAAGTTAAATGAAGTCTTAAAACAGGCTGAAAAGATCAAAGCCATTGCCAAAAAATACCAATATGCAAAAAATTTCCTCTATCTTGGAAGGGGATTTAACTACCCTGTTGCTCTTGAAGGTGCTTTGAAACTCAAAGAAATTTCATATATTCATGCTGAAGGTTATCCTGCTGCTGAAATGAAACATGGTCCTATAGCACTCATTGATGAAAATATGCCAGTTGTTTTTTTAGCCACAACAGGCCCACTATACGAAAAGGTAATTTCAAACATTCGTGAAGTAAAAGCAAGAAATGGAAAAATTATAGCAATTGTTAATCAGTTAACAGACGATTTAGCCAAATATACGGACGATGTTGTTGTTGTCCCTGAAACCTTTGAGGAATTTTCGCCACTTATAAACGTTGTCCCTTTACAGCTACTTGCTTACTATATTGCAAGAGAGAAAAATCTTGATGTGGACAAGCCAAGAAATCTTGCAAAATCAGTTACTGTTGAATAATATGCTTATAAGAAGTTATTGCCTTTTATGTGGAAATGTGGCAAATCAAATTTTTTGCACGAGTTGTCTTAAAGAAATTAAGCCTCTTTCTATTTACAAAAAAAGATGTTTAAAATGCTCAAAACCACTGAGTGAATATGAGATAGACTATTGTGAAAATTGTAAGAACAAAAGTTTCTATTTCTCTCAAAATATCTCTTTATTTTCTTATCACGATTATATAATAAAAAATCTTGTTAAAATCTTTAAGTTTGATGGTATTAAAAAAGCTGGCATTTTGCTTGCGAGAATTATAGAAAATGAATTTTTTAATACAATTAAAAATATTGAATATGATTTAATTACATTCGTTCCATCAAGTAAAGATAGTTTGAAAGAAAGAGGGTTTAATCCTGTTGAATTTATCCTTAAAAAGCTCAAGATAACTACAATAAATATTTTAAAGAGGGAAAAACACTTAAAAAAACAAAGTGAATTAACTCTGACCGAGAGAGAAAAATTTATTAAAGGACAATTTTATCTGAATAAAAATTCAATTGTAAGTGGTAAAAAAATACTCATTATAGATGATATTTTTACTTCTGGTAATACACTTAATGAAATTTCAAGAATTTTAATTGAAAATAAAGCCATAAATATAAATACATTGACTTTTTTCAGAGACTGAAATAAAATTGATAAACTATTAACTTTATTTTCCGATATTAAAATAAGTAATATATATTCAGGTGTCAAATGGGAAAATTTGATGTTTTTCTAAAATATCTTGGTAAAGAAGATAGCTATTCACCAGATGAGATAAAAAGTAAACTTGAGCTTGACAAACAGGAAGAAATGATTGAATCTACAAATGTAGAAGAAAATCTATCAAGAGTGGATGAGCTTATCGAAAAAATTTCTACTCCTTCTTCAGAACAAAAAAGCGAAACTAATACTGAAAATGTTGAACTTGATAGAGAAATACTCGATATTTTTGAAAAACTCGATAGCACACCTCCAGATATAAATCAGCTAAAAGAAAATCTCTCCATTCAGAGTTATGAAGAAGAAGAATCCCAATCTGCCGAAACAAAGGAAGAAGGAATGCCAACTGGGTTTGAAGATATTGTTGTCGAACATGAAGAAATTCCTGAAGAAGCATCTTTTAAATCAGAAGAAAACATTTTTCAGCCTTCTCAAGAATCCCCTATAGAAGAAAATATCCCCGACTTTTCATTTGAAGGTATCGAACAACCAGAAGAAGCAGCTATTCCTGAAGAAAAGATAGATGCTCCGCAAATGGATTTCTCAATGCCAGAAGAAGAATTTAAAATGCCAGAAAGTGAGAAAGAGTTAGATTTTTCTTTTGGAGAAGAACAAAAAGCCGAAGAATTTTCTTTTGAAAGTCAAGCCCCCTCATCAGAAGAATTTTCATTTGAAGAATTATCGCCAAAGGAGAGTGAACCATATTCTGAAACTAAAGAAACTTTTCCATCTATGGATGAAGAATTAAACTTTGCTGAAATTTCACCTCCAGAATTTGAGAGTAAACCTTCTTTCAAAGAACCTTCTTTTGAACAATTTGGTAGACAGAGTGGCGGATCAGATATAGAAATAGATCAGGAAAAGGCTTTAAAGATAAGAAATAGAATTAACAAAATAAAAGATGGAGAATTAAGAAAGAAAGTCAGATATGCCTTGATAGACTCCCATCTACCTAAAGAACTTGAAAATGAATTAGTCAAAATGCTACTTCTTAATGAATCCGATGATAAGTTAAGAAACTTTATAGAGCTGAATCTTAAAGTAGAAGAAGTAGCTCCTCCTGTCGAAGAAGAATTTGAAATGCCCAGAGAAAGAAGGGTAATCTACTCAGAAGAAATAAAGAGGCAAAAAGAAGTAGAAGAAAGTTTAAAGAAATTATCAAGATTTACATTCGCAGGATTTTTACTTCTGATATTTCTTGGCTTTGCATTCTGGCGTTTCTTATGGATACCATACATTGTTGATGGAGTTTATAACAAGGGACTTAAAGCATTGAGTAGAAATGACACAGTGGAAGCCGAAAATCTATTCAGAAAAGCAAAGGAAATGGGTGGTGTAAACATCAAATGGTATAATATTTATGCAAGAAAATATATGGAATTGACTAATTTTGAAGCCGCAAGAAAGAAATTTATTGAAGCATTGGAGTATGACCCAGTAAATAAGATTACAATCTACAACTTTGCAGATTATTATAAAACTATTTATCCTCCAAGATATGAAGATGCTCTTTCTCTTTATTATAGACTTTATAAGAAAAATCCGAACAACTTTGAATATATTGACAAAGTAGCAAAAACATTTGTTGAGTGGGGCGATAAAACAGCCGACTATAACGAAAGAGTAAAAAAATATGCAGAAGCAGATAGACTATATGAAAATTATCTTACAAAAAATCACAAGTTCATAGGTGGATATTTCAGACTTCTTGATATAGCTTTAAGAATGAAAAAAGCTGAAAGAATAGACATACTTTTTGATACAATCGACAAAATAAATAAAAGGGCAGTAAATGAAACCACCTTTACTTCTCTCGCAAAATATTATCTTGACGAGAAAAGATATGACAGAGCTAAAAAAGTATTTGACAAACTTATGCCATATCTTACAGCACCAGAAAAAACCAATGTAACCCGTGCTTTGGTTCAGAGTGAGGCATACTATGAGCATGGTAGATTTTTAACAATACATCTTGATTTTAAAAAAGCTATTATTCAGCTTTCAAATTCTATAAAACTCAACCAAAAAAATGCAAAATCATATAATCTTCTTGGTGAAATATACTTGCTCGATGAGAAAGGTATAAATTCAAAACTTGCTGCCAAAGATATGTTTGATAATGCAATAAAATATGACCCTCTTTATTATAAACCTTATGCTAATATGGGACATCTTTATTATTACAACAGTTTTAACTTCAACGACCCTGAAAGAGCTTATTCACAGGCCTTTTATTACTACAAAATAGCTTCATCTTTACTTAAAGATGAAAAAGATTATCTACTCTCTTACAATTTAGGCTGGCTTTATTATAGGTATAAAGATTATGAAAATGCTTTAAATGAATTTTCAAAAATTTACATCGATGAAACATATAACCCAATCGTTTCCTACAATATGGGAAATATCTTCTTCAAAATGAACAAGTATGAACTTGCAAAAGTTCAATATGAAAAATCAATAAATTACCTTGAAAATATTGCAAATAAAATATCATATCTCAATCCTGAATTAACAAGACATCAAGAACTTTACACACAGCTTGCAAGAAATTATAATAATATGGGTGTAGTTTACTTACAGCTTATTAAATATTTCCCAAGACAAAAGAATCAGCTTGAACAAGAGGCATTACTTAATTTCTATAAAGCAAAGGATAGTGCCTTAAGAGTAAATACAATCTATAGTTATGCAGAATACAATATAAAAAATTTGCTTAACAAAGCCATCAAAAATAGAACTCCAGTATTTGATGATGAGCTTTTGCATAAAACAAGCCTGAAAAAGTTTATAGATGAATATAGGGATCAGATTATAAAATCTTTATAACTTGTGGGGAGGGGGATTATGCCAGAATTGAAATTAAAAGAAATTGTAAACACTATTCACTGTAATATTATCACTGAAGGAGAAAAAGATTTTATAGAAAATATTGTTGCATCAAGTCTTATAAGTGATGTTTTAATAGTAGATAAAGAAAATATTTTGCTTATTACAAATCTTGCCTCTCCTCAGATTGTAAGAACAGCCGATATGATAGGTGCAAATATGGTTTTACTTACAAATGGAAAAGTAGTTCCAGAAGATATGCATAAAGCAGCAAAAGAAGTAAAAATTTATCTTCTTCAGACTGACTTAATGCTTTTTGAAGCCTGTTATAAGATTGGCAAACTTTATTTTGAAAAGAAGTAAGTATGAACCAGTTTCCATTTAATCCAAAAGACTCCCCACAGATTATCCATGAACTTCTCCTGCGAATGAAGGTTAAAGATGCAATGAGCAGAAAAATTCATACTGTCTCAAAGAAAAATACCTTCAGAGATGTTCAGCACATAATGAGAGAACATAAGATTTCTGGTGTGCCAGTAGTAGAACACGATAGACTTGTCGGAATAATAAGTCTTGATGATTTAATAAGGGCTTTTGACAACAATTATGTCGAAGACAAGATAGAAAAATACATCACTAAGGATGTTGTTTACCTTGAAGAAGAAATGCCTCTTGCAATTGCAATTTCATATTTCAACAAATATCCATTCAGAAGATTCCCAGTAATAAGCAAAAACAAAAAGCTCGTTGGAATTTTGACAAGTAGAGATATTCTTGTTAAGCTCATTTCAGAACTTGATAAAGAGATCTCTGCTCTCGAAGAAAAGATAACTGTTCCCCCTGTAAGCATAGACAACGAGCTTAATGCAGATTTTTTAGTAAAAAGATATGATTTTGAAAATGCTGGTAATGCTTCTTCATCTGTCAAAAGACTCCTTGAAGAAAAAAATATAAGCCCCAAAATCATAAGAAGGGTTGGAATTATCACATTTGAGCTTGAAATGAATATAATTATACATTCACTTGGTGGGAAAATAATCGTAAATATGGATCCAGAGAAAATTACAATTATTGCAAAGGATAGAGGTCCTGGTATTCCAAATATTGAACTTGCAATGGAGGAAGGTTTTTCAACTGCCAATGAGTGGATAAGAAACATAGGATTTGGAGCTGGAATGGGTTTGCCAAATGTAAAAAGATTTTCTGATGAGTTTGAGATTCAGTCCGAAGTTGGTAAAAAGACAGTTGTTAAGTCTATAGTTTATCTGAATAAAGAATGAAGGAGATAAAATGACTATTAAGGATTTGATTGATAATGGATTTGAACCTGTGTTAGTTATTTCTGAAAACACAGAGATTAAAACAGCCTATACTTCTGATTTACTCAGCGATGTCCTTGCAAATGGCAAGGAGGATAGCCTTCTCATTACCATTCAGGCACATAAAAATACAGTTGCTGTTTCCTCAATTGTTGGTATAAAGGCAATAATTATCTGTAATAATAGACGAATACCAGATGATATGAAACAACTCGCATTAAATGAAAAAGTTTCTATTTTAAGAACGAAAGATGATCAGTTCAAAACCTCTTACATAGTTTATAAGTTGATTTATGGTAATGAGTAATGATATTGAAGGCTGATTTTCACATACATTCCTGTCTTTCCCCCTGTGCTTCGCTTACCATGTCACCAAAGAAGATAGTAGAAGTAGCAAAAGATATTGGACTTAATGCCATAGCTATAACAGATCATAATTCCTCAAAAAATAATCTCGCACTTAAAAATCTTTCTCAAAAATATAAAGATTTCTACTGCCTCTTTGGAATGGAACTCACTGTAAGTGAAGAATTTCATACTCTATGTTTGTTTGAAAATTTTGAAACAGCAATGAAATTTGATGAAATTATTTACAATAGTTTGCCTTATGTTAAGAATATTCCAGAAAAGATGGGTAGTGAAGTTATCGTTGATGAGAATGATTATGTAGTTAGTGAACTTGACAAATATCTTGGCATAGCTTCAACTTACTCTTTTGAAACAGCTTACAATCTTGTTAACTCTCTTGGAGGAATCTGTATCCCTTCACACATTGAGAGAGATTTCTATGGTGTGCTTTATCAACTTGGGTATCTACCACAATTTGACTACGTTGCCTGCGAAGTTGCCTATTCTTCATTTAAAAATTCTTACTTAAAAAATGGAAAAACAATCTTTAAGTCTTGCGACATTTCAATTGATAAGATAAAAACTGACGAAAATTTCATTTCAAACTCAGATTCCCATAACCCTGAAGACATCGGTAGAATATATAACGAAATTGAGCTAAAAGAATTTTCTCTTGAAGAACTCAAGAAAGCATTTAAACAAAAAAATTATGAAATAGTTTTGAAAAAATTTTAAATATCAAGCTCGTTAATTGCCTTTACACTACAAAATTCCCCACACATCGAACAGTAATTTTTATCTGAAATTCCACTTTGTTCCCTTCTCTTCTTTGCATTTTCTGGATCAAAAGAAAGAGAAAACATCTTTTCCCAGTCAAGATTTTTTCTTGCTATAGACATTTCATTGTCAATCTTTCTTGCCTTATCTTTATACTTAACCATATCAGCCGCATGAGCTGCAATCTTAGATGCTATTACCCCCTGTTTGACATCTTCAACATTGGGTAAACAGAGATGTTCTGATGGAGTTACATAGCAAAGAAAATCTGCCCCAACTGAGGCTGCAAGTGCTCCACCAATGGCAGAAGCTATATGGTCATAACCTAAAGCTACATCTGTAACAAGCGGTCCAAGAATATAAAATGGAGCTTCATCACAGAGACTTTTTTCAAGCTCAATATTCGCAACAACCTGATCCAAAGGAACGTGTCCCGGACCTTCTATCATCACCTGAACATTTGCTTCTTTTGCCATCTTAGCAAGTTTACCAAGAGTTATAAGCTCTTCTATCTGTGCTCTATCTGAGGCATCTTTTGTCGCTCCCGGTCTCATTCCATCACCAAGACTTATTACAACATCATATTTATAACATATCTCAAGAATTTTATCAAAATGAGTGAGAAGAAGATTTTCTTTTTTATTCTTCTCCATCCATAGGCATAACATTGAACCGCCACGACTTACTACATCAAGAATCCTTGTTTTGTCCTTAATATAACTCCACGCACTCAGAGTTACTCCAGCATGAATAGTAAAAAAATCAACCCCTTCCTTAGCCTGTTCTTCAAGCACAGAAAGATAGTCATCTATAGTCATATCTTCTATCTTTTTTTTATTTTTTGATAACATAAAGCCTACCTGATAGATTGGGACTGTTCCAACAGGAATGGTTGAATTTGCAAGCACTTTTTTTCTCACTTCATTCAACACAGCACCAAGACTTAAGTCCATTATAGTGTCTGCACCATATTTTTCTGCAACTTTCAGTTTTTCGATCTCTTCATCAATGTTCATCTTCTCAGGTGAAGTCCCTATATTTGCATTTATCTTTGTTGATAGCCCTTTACCAACTCCAATAGGCTTAATATTGTGAAGTTTGTTTTTCAGTATTACAACTTTACCTTCTGCAATGTTTTTGACAAGTTCATTTATATCAACCTCTTCCTTCTGAGCTATAAATTTCATTTCTTCTGTTATTATGCCTTTCTTTGCGGCTTCAAGTTGCGTCATATATCTATACTCCATATATTTTGTAAGGTATAGTATAATATAATTTTTCTTATTTGGCAAGCAAGGTTTACAAATAATGCAAGAGCGGACCTGTTCCTTTGCCTATCTTTGCAGTGGACGATTTTTTTATTATACCTTGAAGGTATTTTATAGCTTTAAAGGTTGCTTTTTCTATCGAGTATCCTTTTGCTAAATATGCTGATATTGCACTCGCAAGGGTGCAACCTGTCCCATGAAGGTTTGAAGATTTTATTCTTGAGTGTTTGAAGGTTATAGTTTTTCCATTTTTCAACAAAAGAGTATCACAAATTGCCGAATTTTTTTCATCTATATGCCCACCTTTTATCAAAATTGCCTTAAGATCGGGATACTTTTTTAAAATACTCTGGGCCATAGTTAAAGGTTCTTCTTCTATTCCACTCAAGCGTTTTAATTCATAAAAATTTGGAGTCATATAGCTACAGATAGGCAAAAATTCGTCCATAACTTCTTTCAAATAATCTTCCTCAATAAGTGGAAAACCATTTTTTGAGAATAATACTGGATCAAAAATTATAAATTTATCTGAAAGAAATTTTTTGAAGAGTTTTATATTTGAAATATCCCCTATCATACTGACTTTCACAAAATTAAAATCAATATCTTCGATAAGTTTCGCAAGTTGCTTTTCAATTATCTCACTCTGGATATTAAATTTCTCGAATACTCCAACCGTATTTTGAATAGTTAAAGACGATATGATACTTAAACCATAAACTTTTAATGCAGTAAGGGTTTTAAGATCTGCTTCTATACCTGCTCCACCAGAAGGATCAGAACCAGCTATAGATAAAACTATTTCTTTCATATCAGTTGTTTATAAGCTCTGAATCAGGTCCTATATTAACTTCAATACTATTATCTATAATATAAGAATTATCTCCAATAAGAGACCTATCAAGTATTGCATTTTCTATGGTTGTTTCTTTACCAAGAATAGAATTTTTGATAATTGCATTTTTTATTATAGAACCTTCAGATATTGAAGCATTTGGGCCTATTATAGAATTTGTAATATCGCATTTTTCTCCTATAAAAACAGGAGGTATTATAATGTTTGAGTTAATTTCATACGTCAAATTTTTCTTCTTAAGAAGAATCTTATTTGTCTCAAGGAGAGACTCTTTTTCTCCACAATCATACCATTCATCTACATGGAAAACCTTGAATTTTTCTCCATTTTTAAGCATATAGTGCATCGCATCTGTAAGCTGAAATTCACCTTTGGTTCTTATGTTGTTGTCAATAATATACTCAAGAGAATTAAACAAAGTATCACTTTCAGGGAAATAATAAATTCCACTTATTGCAAGATTAGATGGCGGATTCTCTGGCTTTTCAATCATATTTTTCACATAGCCCTTGTTATCAGTAATAACAACACCAAATTTTCTCGGATCATCTGGATGCATCACACCAATCTGGTTTTCGGTTGAACTCACAACTTTTTCTATATCTGTTTTGAAAATAATATCCCCTAAAACTATCAACACAGGCTCATTTTTGGTAAATTCTTCTCTTGATTGAAATATAGCATGACCAAGCCCAATAAAACTTGATTGCTTAACAAACTTCATAGGAAAAGAATAGTTTTCAAGCATATAGTTCTTAATCTGTTCACCAAGATAGCCAATTATGAAAATAACTTCACTGAAATCCACATTTATAAATTGCTCAATGATGTAATCTATGATTGGCTTACCTGCAACCCTTATTAAAGGTTTTGGTAAAACATAAGTATGAGGTCTTAACCTTGTCCCTTTACCAGCCACTGGAATAATAACTTTCATTTTCCACACCCTAAAATACTTTTATAGATTATATAACAATTTTTTGATTTTGTAAAAAATTTTTGGTCAATAAAAAATAGCTTATAATTTTTATGTAACATAAAGAAAAAACTCTTTTCAAAATGAGTAAATTAATTTATAATAATAAAAGATAGTTAAATAAAATATATTTAAAATAAACTTTAAAATGAATAAAAAAATAATTATTTTTTTGCTTATTTCCTTATCGTCATTTTTATATACAATAGCTCTGTCGTATTTTCTTTTATCTAAAACTAATAGAAAAAATTACAATTTACTTTTAAGTTTTGTTTTTTTTATTTATTCTTTATTTGTTTTTATATTTGCTCTTTTTGATTTTTATTTTCTTATTTTCTTTACTATCCAGATGGTATCTTTATTTATATTACATTTTTTAATAAATAATCATTCAAGATTGTTCTTTGAAGAACAATTTTTCTTAGAACTAAAGGAAAGTGATAATACTGAAGAAGAATTTTTAATTGAATTGCTTGATTTTGTAGCCAGAGAAAAGCCTTATCTTAATCCCTTTTTAACCCCAATTGATCTCGCAAAAATGATGAATGTTTCAGTATCTTTTTTGACAAAGGTTATAAATAAATATCTTGATAAAAGCTTCTATGAATTTATTAATAGTTATAGAATAGATGAATCTAAAAATAAACTCATAGAGTTAATAAAT
>JBBFLL010000027.1:0-25962 GCA_037479045.1 Brevinematales bacterium
TTAAATATGTGTTATTATATTTAACATACAAATATTTGTCAAATATTATAGCGGAGCTAAGCAGATATGCCAAATTAATCCTCAATACTTCCAACCATTCCCCTTCCAACATTTAAAATTTTTCCACAAAATATCAATTCAAGAAATTTAATCTTAATACTTTCGTTTTTCAACTTTTGTAATTTGTAAGTATATGGCTATGTGAAAGGTTGTTCTATAACTAGTATGAGAAATGAACCTATTTACTTTACCCAGTAGAGGTTCACATCTACATTCCAGCCGTAACCGTTTTCATCATCAGGTGAGCTTGATAGAGTAATGTCTTTGAGATTGACAAAAAAACTTGGATTAAGTTGTAGTTCCCCTCTGAGGTTGGCAAGCAAACCTTGAATATCAATATATATATTAGCCCCCGGCTTTAACTTTGAAGTTGAATCCTTAATTATTTCAGGGGCAGTTTCAAGATAACCACCTTCTTTTCTGAAAATTTTCTGAACTATGTTGGTTAATTTATCTCTATCTGTTGAAAAAACAAGGTCATTTTCAATAATACCATAGAAAACTGAATAACTACCAACAGGATATCTATAAAATGGATATGTAAACATTTCAAAGGAATAAACCTTCTCGTTATTTTTGAGGATTGCCGCATTGAGGTTGTTTATAAAATTCTTTGCATTTGCAACATTGTTAAGCCCGAAAACTCCATAGGCAGATAGTTTATTGTTATTCTGGTCAAAACTGTCAAAAACAAGTCTTAATCTGCCATCTCCATTAAAGAAAATATCTTTCTCTATACTTACCTTGTATTTTTCTTCTATCGAATTCGCAAAAGCTCTTATACCAAGTATATCTAACTTATCAAGGAATTGATAATACTTATAAAGAAGAGCCATGTTCATATTTGCAACAAGAACAACAGAAGGATTTTGAGGGATATAGTCCATAAAATTTATTTTTTCAGTGGCATTAAATTGTTTAAGGCTTGCAAGAAACCTCTTTTGGTCGTCAGAAAGTAGTCCCATATAAATATTGAGATTTGCTCTTGTGTTGTTAATATCGTAAGCCATAAAGGTAAATCCATATGGAACATTTATACTTTCTGTAACTCCTCTTGATTTTGTTACATCACTTATAAATGTGCTATCAACCCATAAAAAATATTTGTCCCATTTGTAAGTTAATTTATTTAAAGAAAAATTAAAAGCATCATTTTTTAAAAGTTTTTTTTCTTTTAAAAGGTCGTTAAGAAGTTTTTTATTACTGCCTATAGCAACATAATCACCAAAAAATTTATAATTAAAATCTTTCATATTTTTATTTAAATATGAAGATAGAGTTTTTTGAGACTTTACAGGAATTAAAATATAACCTATATCATTGGAATAATGTGCATATGCAAGTGGCTTTGAAATGTTGATGCCTATTTTATCAAGTTCTTTGTCGTTAAAAATATTTATTCCAAAATTTGCTTTTGATTGTGATTCAAGTTCAGCCTTGATCTGAGTAAAATTTTTGTCATAAAACTTTTTCATAAGAAACATAACGTCGTTGTTGAGAGTTTTCCATGATGGAGCATATAAAACAAATGGGGCATCGCTTAAGTAATTTGTTATACTTTCAGCAAAAGAAAGGTTAAAAATGAATATAAAAATAAAAAATCTTAAATTTTTCACATTATCACCTCGTTTTTATGAATATTTCTTTCATAAAACTTTGCATAAAAGGCACTATTCTGGATTTTTGTTTTCTTGTTTTCTGGTTCTTCAAGCTGATAGTAGTTTACTGAGAGAATATCCTTTTTAACATAGATAGGCACATTGTTTTCATGAGCAAGTTTTAATGCCTCAACTGTAGAAAGATAAACTTTTTTTATAAATAGCCCAGAAGTGAAGATACAAACAGCAGAGTTTATTGCATCAATTTTTCTTATAACTTTAACAGCTTTTAATTTTATACCAAGACTACTCAAAAATTTTTTGTTGAAACTACTATTGTTGAAGAAAAGAGTTCTTATAACACTATCATCACCCACAAACCCAGAGTTTAAAAAAAACTTTTCCTCTTTTCCCGTCATTCCCTTTAACATTACATAGAATTTTCCAGATACTGGATCGATAAACATTTTATCAATCTTCATCTTAATCCATCTTGGTTCAAAAAGAGAAAATAGCTTTTTTAACATCTTTTTTACCATACAGGTCAACCTCTATTGTCATTCATTTTATAATTTAATTATAAAATTAAAAAAAATCAACTCATTTTTTTAAAATAATCTCAAATCCCGCACCTTCAAAAAGTCCCTCAAGGTTGTAAAAACTTCTTACTTCCTCAAGAAATATATGAATAACAATATTCCCAAAATCCATTAAACACCAGCCATCTCGCCATTCTTCGAGATTATTTTTGAGGACAAATCCCTCTTTATCCATCAATTCAATAAGGCTATTTCTTATACCTTCCATTTGCATAAGGCTATCTGCAGTAGCAAGTATATAATTATCGGCAATAATAGAAATACCTTTGCCATCGTAGACAGCTATATTTCTTAATTTCAATCTTTCGAGTTCTGAAATAATTAGATTAATAAGCCTATCCATTTTGGTTCCTGAAGTTAAAATTTGTGAAGTGTTTGAATAACGGCACCTTTATCCATTTCCTTCATTACTACATTATAATATACTCTGATAACTTCTGGTAAAGGAAGTCCTTTTAAACCAGTATTATTATAAAATGTCTCCAGCTTAATTTCTACTGTTTTAGGCAAACCTTTTGAAATTTCGTTTTCAACATAAGAAAGCATTCCCTTTTCAAATTCGTAAAGCAATTTCATATCAGAAAGAATATTGCAAAAATTATAAAATCTCTTTTGAGTCGCTTCTTTAAACAAAACTTCTCTGAAAAATTTAAAAACTTCTTCATTTGTGAAGTTATAAAGTCTATATTCTTTTTTCAACTTCTCAACAAAATTTTTAAACTTATTGTTAGAGTTATAAAAGTTTTCAAGAGAGGAATAATCTCTATCTATGAAACTTAGCTTTAATTCAGGAGATAATAACTCCATAAACTCAAAATATGTATCTTTATTGAGTTCCTTTAAAATTATTTCATAGAAAAACTTTAAAGTCTGTTCTACATCAAAAGTAGCTATAGCTTCATCATACTGAACCTTTTTCCACTTTGATAAAAATTTATTATCATTATTGAGTCTTTCACTGATCATTTTAGCAGCAGAGCTAAAATCTGCACTTTTAAGATAATTCCATTCCTCTGCCTGAAAAAGGTGATAAAAATTATCGACTCTTTGTTGGTATCGATATTTTTCTGTTGTTGTTATACACGAAGTTAAAAACACTAAAAATAAAACAAAAATCTTTTTCACACTTACCTCCAAATTAATTCTTGTTCTCTTCTGGGACTAAAATGTTATCATAAATCTGGGTATTTTCATCTGGACTGAATTCAAAAGTTGTTTCAGGAATGTTTATGTTAAACTCATTGTATTTTATTATAAGTTCTACTTTATCACCAAGCTGGTTTTGAGCTTCCATCTTGAGTATATCACCTTCTGAATTGAAAATCATATTGATATATTTAAAGCCGGCCATATTATTTTTTGGAACAAAGGTTAATTTATAAGCCTCTGTATTCTGAAAGTTCAGTTTATATCCTTCTTTTGGAATTGTTGCTACATATTCTTTTGTGAGTCTGTCAATATTCCACCCGATCATCGGTGTTTTCCTGTCTCTCACAAGGGATTCACGTATGGCAACATTTTGATCCTTTAAATATATCCAGAAAACCTTTCCATCAGAAACCATCTTGCTTCCGGTGTCAAAATTTTCTCCTTTTGCATTTTTCCCATAAAAGGTAAAAAGGAACTTGTTAGGAGCTTTATATTTTATTGCACCATAAAAAGTTTTATTTTTAACAGTGTAAATAAAAGCTCCATTAAAACTTCGTGTCTTGACAATTTTATTTTTTACAATTTCAAGCAAGCTATTTGCATTAACCACTTCTATCTTTTTTGCAAAAAGCAAAACTGGTATTAAGATAAGAAATAAACTTTTCCTCATTGAATTCCCTCTTTAATATAATTAACTTTATGCCGGGGACGGGACTTGAACCCACACAGGCTAACGCCCACCAGACCCTGAATCTGACGCGTCTACCAATTCCGCCACCCCGGCAACCTATATCTACATAACAATATTAAAATTATAAAACATTTTTGAAACAAAGGCAAAAATATTAAAATTTTACTTTTCCTTTATTCCGCAGTATAATATTTCGCCTATATACATTCTGTGAAAACCTGACGTTTCATAGTTTTTTAACACATCATATTCCAGAATATTGTTTTTGTCTATGTCAGTAAAATAAATCTTTCTTAACTCCATTACGATAATTGCTTCTTTGAAAATTACTGTTTTTGTTATACCTTCAATGGGAGTAAGTTTGGTTGCTTTTATTTTGTCAAAGTTTTTGCCAGAAGTTGTCCCACATATATTGAGAGCCTGTCTGTATTTTTCAGAAAAAAAAGACAAAGAGAAAAATGTATTTTCCTCCATAAACTTATACGTATATCTTTCTGGCCTTACAAAACAAAACGCGACAGGTTTATTCCACAAAAAACCTATAGCTCCCCAGCTTGCTGTCATAGTATTAAAGGAAGAAAGTTTTCCACTTGTGATAAGCATCCATTTGCTACCGATTAAATCTATGGGATTTTCTTTAATAAATTCTGGTTTTATTTCTTTGAAGATTTCAGACATATTCTTTTACCTCCTATACCAAGGATTTTTTTGATTGTTTTCTTTGCCTCATCAATAGAGATTGAAAGATTGTGCTTTATCTCGAGTTCTTTAAGTTGTTTTAATCTTTCTGGAACAGTAAAATTTGTAATTTTATTTAATTCTTCAAGAATTTTAAATTCATCTTTCTCATCTTTGCCTGTAATAGCTTTATAAACAGCTGAATTAAATTTATAAGGAGAAGCTGTGCTACTTATAACTACGGGTAAATCGTCCTCGCTTTCGTTTAAGTATTTCTTATATACATTCATTGCTACAGCCGTATGGGGATCAAGTAGATAATTGTATTTTTCAAAAGTTTCTTTTATTTCTTTCATTGTTTCTTCTTCACTCGAATAATTTCCATAAAGCTCAGTTTTTAATCTTGATTTTGTTGTTTCATCTACCTTGAAAACTCCATTTTTTGATAGATTTTCATACCATTCTCTGATTTTTAAAAAATTTCTTCTTGAAATATCAAAAAGAAATCTTTCAAGATTTGAAGAAATGAGAATATCCATTGATGGACTTATTGTCTTATAAAATGTCCTTTTACTATCATATTTGCCACTGGTTATGAAATCAGCCAAAACATTGTTTGAATTGGAAGCACATATAAGTTTTGAGACAGGTAAGCCCATATTTTTTGCATAATGTGCCGCAAGAATATTTCCAAAATTTCCAGTTGGGACACAAATATTTATTTTTTCATCAAAGAGTATTTTTTTTGACTCAAGAAGTTTTAAATAAGCCCAGAAGTAATATACTATTTGTGGCAATAGTCTTCCCCAGTTGATAGAATTGGCAGAAGAAAGCTCAAATCCCTTTTTTGAAAGTTCTTCCTTGAATTGCTTATTGGCAAAGATTTGTTTTACCATAGTCTGGCAATCATCAAAATTGCCTTTTACTCCAACAACGAAAGTGTTTTTTCCGTCTGTGGTTTTCATTTGAAGTTCCTGAATGCTACTTACACCTCCATCAGGATAAAAAACTATAATTTTTATGTGTGGCACATCCTTAAATCCCTCAAGTGCTGCTTTTCCAGTATCTCCAGATGTAGCAACAAGTATTACTATCTCTTTATTAAAATTTTTTTTCTCCATTGCCTTTGATAGAAAATAAGGCATAATCTGTAATGCCATATCCTTAAAGGCAAATGTAGGGCCATGCCATAGCTCAAGGATATTTATTTTTTCATCAAGTGAAACAAGTGGAGCAACATCCTTTGAATCAAAATTCTTTTCGTTATAAGCCATAGAGATAAAATTTTCAATTTCTTCGTCAGTAAAATCATCTGCAAGAAAAGGCTTTAAGATATTAAAAGCCACTTCCTGATAGCTTTTATTCTTAAGTTCAGATATATCAATCTTAGGAAGTTCTTCAGGGACAAAAAGTCCACCCTCAGGTACCATACCTAAAATTATAGCTTCTGCACTCGAAACTGAATTGTAATTTCCTCTTGTGCTTATATATTTCATTTTTTTACCTCAATAAATTAACTTGAAATCAAATAAAAAATACCATCTATCTCTCTCTGGCAAATAACCAATTTCAACAGATGGAACAAAAGGAAGGTAGTAGCCTAATATAGTTCCAATAAAAATTTCTCCATAGACGGCATATTCATATTGTTTTTCAGTAAAAATTATACTATATCCAGGAGAAAAACCCAAATAATTTAAATATAAAGGAAAAAGCCCAATAGTCCCATCTATATCAAGTCTTAAGAAAAGACCACTATCGAAAGATATAAAACTCTTTGATAGTTTTGAGCTGTCAAAAAGGCTTTTGAAATTACTCCATTTTGAAGCATTTGTTCCAACTCCGTAAATATCATTGCCAGACAAACCATAATCAACAGCAAGAAATAAAATTCCACTATTATAGCTTATATTGCCTCTATAGTATAAGGTATCATTTTCAAATTGATAGCCTATCTCTTCACCGATTATGAAGCTGTAGCTATATTTTGGAGTTTTGTAAAGCTGGTTATAATAAATATTTGCACCTCCTTTAATGGTATTTTTCATATAGTTTTCTCCAAATGTATTGTAAATACCTAAAAAAGGATAAAAAATCATCTTTGATGATTTAAATAAAATATTTTTGCTTACTGAGAAGGAAAGATTATATTCATTTGTATTTTCATAATGTAAACCACCAATTCCAAATGAGAAATCAACAGGTAAGGAAGAATTATTCCAGTATAATTGCCACGATTTTATAGAATAATAATTAAATGGATCTCCTATAGAATTAAATTGAAAAGAATAACTATTCTCAAAGGTTGGGGTCTCTGTTGAAGTATAAAAGAAAGTCATTGGTATATATGTGTTTTGATCAAGTGGATATGGAATTATAAGAGGTATAGAATAATGTGGAATCAAATAAGGCAATGGATTGTAATCCTTTGAGTTTAAAACTATGTCTATTCTTTCTCCTTCTTTTAACTCAAATTTGGCCGTTTCTGTATAAATTCTCTCAAAATTAACTTTGTTTTTGTAATCTTTAAGACATGCAACCTCATCATAATCTGTAAGTCTTTTTAAGTAATAAAGATCGCTGCCGATCTCAACGGGACTTTGAATACCACCAAAAAAGTCTTCTTTCTGTAAAGAAATCTCTTTCATCTTGTAATCAAGTATGCCTAATCTTGAAAGAGATATTTTATCTTTAAGGTAGAAATTGAATAGTATTTTGTCATCAGATTTTACAATTTCGTCAACCCATATATTTTCTGGAAGTTTGTATATAAATATATTTTTATTTTCATCTATCATAGCTATACTTCTTCTATTTGATTCAATCAAAATGAAAAATATCTTGTTGTCAAAAAGAAGTGGATTATCAAAAAATGTATACTCATTGCCTTTAAGTATAGTATTTTTCTTACCATTTTCAACTAAAACAAGGGAAGTAAAATGTCTTTCTGCTTCTATAGCAATGATTCTATCTTTTGAACTGTCAATTTTTGAAATTCTTTCAAATTCCTGTCGTAAAAATCTTTTTTTATTAATATCAAAAGTTTTTGTTTTACTTCTGTAAGTTTTATAGGGTAGAGATATTTCTTTTATGTAAAGCAAGCCTTTTTCCTTGTCTATAGAAAAGTCTCCACTTTGATCTATTAAGATGGACTTTTTGGCTTTGTCGAGAGAGATTTTGTAGATATTTTTCTTTTTTGTTTCAGAATAGTAAAGATTTTTGCCATCTGTTTTTAGAGAAGAAATGATCCCTTTTGCAAGAATTTTTTCTTCTGGCTTAATTACATCTTTCAATTGGTATTGAAATGAAAACTCAAGCCACATATTTTCGACTGATTTTCCGTATATATCTTCAAAAGAAAAACCAAATGTGTATGGAATGATAAGATTATTGTTGTTATACCATAGCTTTTTATATTTTTCCCAACCATATTTTTGCTGTAGATATGTATTAAAAAGCCCTCCATAAATGTAATGTAAGTTGGCTTTTTTTGGATAAACTCTCATCTGTGCAACCTGATCAACTCTCTGAAATTTATCTTCAAGCATATGCTGGGCAAGTAATGCCTTGCTTCTCGGGTCATTACTCCTTCCATCTCCATCTCTACTTTCCATACTTACAGTAACTCCTTCATGCATCCATGCTGGCATCTGCCACTCTTGCGGAGAAACATAATTCCCTAAAATTCTTCTGAAAAAGTACCAGAAATCATTTCTAATATTGAGGCTTATAGCGTGAGTTAGCTCATGCAAAAATAGGTTATAAAAATAGTCATCAAAAGGGAGTAATGAGGCATTATCAAGAAAATCATATAGAATAATGCTATTGTAAGGCATTAAAGAAAACATTCCGTTTATCAATTCTACATCTGGAGTAACAACCAATGTAAGCCTTTCAATATGTTTCATTTCAAATAAATTGGCAAGCCTTTCGTATTCTTTATCAGCATAAGTAAGTAATCTTTTTACAGTATTTGAAGAGGCTTCAGGGTATATTATTTCAAAATATTTTGTAGAGATTTGTTTAAGCCCCATTGCATTATCAAAAAGAGTTTCTGTATAAGCGATAGAGCTTAATAAGAATAAAAACAAAAATCTTTTCATTTTAATTCTCCTTTATTATTTGTAACTTCATTTGTATTATTCACAAACTCGACGTAATTTGTATTCGTAAAAACAATTGTTCTTTGAAAAATATTTTTATTTTTGTAGTAAACATCTATTTTTAATGTTTTGTATTGCTCATCAGTAGTAAAATCCTCAAGATAAAAATTTACTGAACTACCAGCCAGAAAATTATTAAACATAATAGTTTTAACATTTGTAAGGAGAGATATAGTTTGTATTTTTAATTCAATATTTTTTCCATCATTGTTTTTATTTGATAAAGAGAAAACATTACTACCTTTTTCCCTTATGAAAATATTTGTAAAAGAATTCTCTGATGAACCAATAGAAAAGTCAAGCTCAGGCAAAGGCAAAGCAACAATTTTAAAATCAAAATAATTTGTAGTGTTAAGAATGGAAGAAGAAAAAACAAGCCTTGCTTTTACATTTTCGTAGCCTTTTATTTCAAGATTTTCAATGGTAGTTAATGAGGCATTAAATTCTTTAAAGCTCAATGGAGAAATATTTATGTTTGAAAATTCTATTTCATTTTCAATAATATTTGTGTTTAAGAAGGATATTTTAAGATTTGCATTTTCAAGGGAACCTTTACCTCTATTTTCAATTCTGAAAACAAGATTGGTTTTGCTGCCTGATATTATTTCAAAAGGATAGCGAAAAACCGCCATAACAACTGGATCTGGAACAGGCTTATATATCTTTTGAATATTGAATCTATGAATATTTGATATATTTTCATTTATCAAATAAAACTCAAAAAATGCTCTTTCAGATTTGCTAATAGACGTAAGCCCTTTTAAAGTTAAAATTATCTCTTTTGCCTCTCCAGATGAAAGATTGAAAACTCTTGAATTATCAAATTCAATATCTGAAGTATTTGAAATTCCTGTTAGCTCCATTTTAAGATTTCTTGCTTCTATCCCCCCAAGGTTAGTTATATTTAAAATGATGTAAGCCTTCTCAAGAGGTCCAATAATTGTGTTTGTTGTAAAAACACCGCCAAGAGAATATTGAATAATAGGCTTCTTTGCAAGAGAAGTAAATTTGTATGGTTCCTCAAGAGTTTTTATTATGTCAAGATAATTTTTCTTGTAAGCGATATCAAGTGGTGTAAGACCAACTGGAACGTCAAGATATTTTCTTTTTGTTTTGTTAGTTAATGCTACCCCTTGTGTTAAAAGAAATTTTACCCCAATGCCAAATTCATAAAAAGTATAATAATGAAGAACGTCCCATCCATTTCTGTCAATATGTTCAACATTTGCTCCCGATTGGACAAGAAGCTTGACTATGTCAAGATTTCTTCCTATTGCGGCAAGTTGTAAAGGTGTTGCACCAATTTCATCTACTGCATCAATTCTTGCACCTTTATAAACTAAGTAAGCTGTTATTTTGAAATTTCCTCCACTTACCGCCCAGTGAAGTGCAGTTTTACCTTTATGATAAACAGCATTGACATTGGCTCCACTTTCAACAAGGTTTTTTACCCTGAGAAAGTCTCCTTTTGATATTGCAACTATAAGACTTCTATCAAGTGTTGTGTTTCCACAAAAAAGAACTATAAATGTGAGAAATAAGATTATTTTTCCGAACCTCATAAACTTCCATCCATGGAGAATAATTAAAATCCCCCATATTATATTATAACTATAAAATGAATAAAACTGAAATTTTCTTTAGTATTATTCCACATTTTCAAAAAGAGGTGTTTTTTTAAGATGATTTTTGTAATCGGATATTCGCTTTTCTGAAATCTCACAATATTTTTTGTCTATATCTATTCCAATATAATGTCTTTTTAAGATTAATGCAGCTAAAAGAGTTGTACCACTTCCACAAAATGGATCAAGAACAATCTGATTTTCAACTGTTGTTAGTTCGATAAGAGCTTTCATCAAATTTAGAGGTTTTTGAGTGGGATGAAGACCTATGTCGTTTGGTCCTGAAACGATGGAAATTATATTATCAGCTCTTCCAGAATATTTTATATATGCGTCTTCATTATATGCACCAAGTTGATTTTCAATCATATTATCCGCAATCGTTCCTCCAATTTTATATGGTTTTACAAACCATAATATAGGTTCAAACAATGGACGCAAATTTCCAACTCTCCATCCTTCCCATTTTTCTGAATTATAAAAATCTTCTCTTTTTTCAAAAATCAAGCTAATTCTCTGTGCTCTGTGAGGGGCTTTGTCTTTTATCCAGCAAAGCATATCTTTATATATGAATCCAGTATCTTCAAAAGCAGTAATACATCTATGTGCTAATCTTCTTCCAGCAAATACAATAGCAGATCCACCTGGTTTTAATACTCTCAGCCATTCGCAAGTCCATTTCATGCACCATTCATAATATTGCTTTGGTATTTCTCTATCAGCTAGGGACCAACCATTTAACGGCTTTCCCCTTTTTTTAAAAATTGTTCCTGCTTTTTCTTGAGCTGGACTTGTTCCTAAAAAAGCAGAATTTGTGTTATTATGAAGGACATCCCAATCTTCTATACCTATTCCATATGGAATATCACTCAGTATTAGATGAATACTATTTGATTCAATTTTTGGAAGAATTTTTAGACAATCTTCATTAACAACCTTATCAATAAAATCAACCATTTTAATCTCCCAAAGATGATATATAATTATCAATTGCTTTGATTTTTTCATTAATTTTTAGAGCTTTTATTAATTCTTTTACAGCTTTTTCTTTTGAATAAGATTTTATTTCTTCTATTCTTTTGTTTAAATATTCTTTAGCATTTTCACCTCTATATCTAATAATATCTTTGCTTGATTTAAGTATTTTATTTAATTCTTCAATTTTTAGATTATATTTTTCGCAAATAAGATCATTAAGAGAATCTTTAAAATTTTTATTTTTATCATGAATAGAAATCTTTTTAGCAAGAATTTCACTAGAGTTCCATAAATTTGAAAGATTTATTTTTTCATTTTCTTTTAAACCACTTTCTATAAAAAACAATAAATGTTCCCAGCTTAACAAACAAATATTATAAATAAGAGCCTGTCCATATATTTGACTATTTGTCTGAGGATATTGATAGTAAGGAGAAACAAGTATGGCAAAATCATTACCTTTTTTCCAGTGAAACAAAGCGTTAATCTTAAAATCTTTCTGATTTTTGGCTGTTCTACTAAGTCTAAATGCTTTTGCATCTGCGACCAACGTATAATTATGAAAAATAGATTTTGCTGCAACATCTGCACAATTAGACCTTTGTTTAATGATTTGAGATTTCAAGCCCAACTCATTAAATGTTCTTGCAAGTATCAAATCAGTTAATTTACTAAATATTTTTTCTTCTGTTGAATCATGATTTATTTCTTCAGGTATAATTCCTATTTGTGCTAATAAAATTTTTAAATCTCTTGCTTCTAAATTAATTATTTTATTTTCAATTATATTTATGGATTCTTGAAAAGAAATATCTTTCTTAGAAACGAATTCTTTTATTAATGTATTTAAATCTAAAAAATTCATTAATATTTTTTCCTATTTAAATCTAAAATAATTATATCAGAAATTTTTTAAAAGTCAAAAAAACTCTTTCCTCCCTTAAAAAGTGAATTATTAAGCTTTTCTTAAAAATTTATCTATATTTTCGGCTGCTTTTCTACCTTCTGAAATTGCCCAGACTATTAATGACTGGCCTCTTCTCAAGTCACCTGCCGCAAAAACTTTATCAATGTTGGTTTTATAATAGCCATCTGTTTTTACATTTCCTCTTTCGTCGAGTTCTACCCCAAGCCCTGAAATCAATCCTTCATGCTCAGGATGTAAGAATCCAAGGGCAAGTATTACAAGATCAGCTTTAAGTGTGAATTCAGATCCTTCGATTTCTTTCATTACAGGTCTATTTGTTTGCGGGTCTTTTTCAAACTTCACTCTTGCACATATAAGTTTTTCTACCTTTTCCTCACCTTCAAATCTTTTTGTAAGGATTGACCAGTCTCTTTCACCACCTTCTTCATGGCTTGTAGATGTCCTCAATATCATTGGATATTTTGGCCATGGGAAATCCTCTGTTCTACTCTCTGGTGGTTTTGGCATAATTTCTATCTGTCTTATTGATCTTGCACCCTGTCTTACAGCTGTTCCCACACAATCGGCTCCAGTATCACCACCACCTATTATTATTACATCTTTGTCTTTTGCATCAATAAAGTTTGCTATATCTTTCCCAGAAACCCTCATATTTGCCTGAGTAAGATATTCAACAGCGAAGTATATACCCTCAAGTTCTCTACCCGGTATCGCAAGATCTCTTGGTTTTCTTGAGCCAGCCGTAAGACAGATAGCATCAAATTCCTTTAGCAACTCTTTTACATCTATGTCTTTTCCAGCCTCTGTATTTGTTTTAAAAATTATACCTTCTTCTTCATAGATTTTTATTCTTCTATCGAGAATATGTTTTTCAAGTTTGAATTCAGGAATTCCATATCTTAAAAATCCACCAACTTTATCAGCCTTTTCATATACAATAACAGTGTGTCCAGCTTTGTTAAGTTGATCAGCACAGGCAAGTCCTGCTGGACCTGATCCAATAACAGCTACTTTTTTGCCTGTCCTCTTGACTGGAGGTTCTGCTTTTACCCATCCCTGTGAAAAAGCATATTCAATAATATTAAGCTCATTTTCTCTGATAGTCACTGGATCATCATTTATACCGAGGACACAGGAGTATTCACATAAAGCTGGACAAAGCCTTCCAGTGATTTCTGGCAGGTTGTTTGTAGCTTTGAGCAATTCGTAAGCCTTTCTGTATTCTTTTTTATAGAGAGCGTCATTCCATTCTGGAATGTAATTACCCACTGGACAAGCCCAGTGGCAGAATGGTGTTCCACAGTCCATACACCTTGAAGCTTGTTCGGTAGCTTTTTCTATTGGTCTTAATAAAGCTACTTCTTTAAAATCTTTCTTTCTTTCCTCTACAGGTCTATATTTTGTTTTTTCTCTTTTTATTTTTAAAAATCCCTTAGGATCACCCATCATAAACCTCCGATAAATTGAGAGCAACAGTAACCTTTCTTGCTTCCAGAATCTTTTTGTATTCAAGCGGGAATACCTTAATAAATTTTAATTTGTTTACTTCAAAATTTTCAAGTATTTGTTTTGCTTTTTCACTTCCAGTATATTTCTGGTGATTTGAAAGTAGCTTTTTTATCATATTTTCATCTTCTTTCTCAAGAGTTGTTAACTCAACCATTTCCATATTGCATTTCTTTGTGAAATCTTTGTCTTCATCATATACATAAGCTATACCACCTGACATACCAGCGGCAAAGTTTATACCAGTCTTTCCTATTATCACAACATGTCCACCAGTCATATACTCACAACCATGATCACCAACTCCTTCAACTACAGCATTAAGCCCTGAATTTCTTATACAGAATCTCTCACCTGCAACACCTCTTATATAGGCTTCACCAGAAATTGCACCATAGAATGTTGTATTACCAATTATGATATTCTCTTCTGGCTTATATTTTGAGTTTTTAAAAGGATAAATAATAATTTTTCCACCTGATATACCCTTTCCTACATAGTCATTCGCAAGTCCTTCAAGCTCAAATGTGATTCCCTTAGCAAGCCACGCACCAAAACTCTGTCCAGCAACGCCTTTAAACTTAAAATGAATGGTGTCTTCATTGAGGCCCATTTCTCCATATTTTTTACAAACTGCACCTGAAAGCATTGCCCCTGTTGTTCTGTTAACATTCTTTATTTCGAGTTCTTTATAAACCTTTTCTGTTTTTTCTAAAGCAGGCTTTGCAAGCTCAATAAGTTTTCTATCAAGCACATTATCAATGCCATGATCTTGCGATATCTGACAATAAACACCAACGCTTTTATCAACTTGTGGCTTATAAAGTATTCTTGAAAAGTCAACATTAGCAAATTTCCAGTCGAATATATCTTTATTTTCTTCAAGCAAATCAGTTTTTCCGATAAGCTCTTCTATAGTTCTTACACCGAGAGAAGCCATTATCTCCCTTGTTTCCATTGCCACAAACTTCATAAAGTTGACAAGGTATTCTGGTTTTCCCTGAAATCTTCTTTCAAGAATCTCATCCTGAGTAGCAACTCCAACAGAGCAGTTGTTTAAATTACAGTGTCTTAACATTACACAACCGAGTGTGACTAACGCAGCCGTAGAAAAACCATACTCCTCAGCTCCAAGAATTGCAGCAATAACGACATCTCTACCTGTTCTCATCTGTCCATCAGTTTGTAGTCTAACTCTACTTCTCAGGTTATTCAATACAAGAGTCTGATGAGTTTCAGAAAGCCCTAATTCCCAAGGTAGCCCAGCATGTTTTATTGAACTAACTGGAGATGCACCAGTTCCACCATCTCCACCCGAAATAAGTATCATATCGGCATGTCCTTTTGCAACTCCAGCTGCAATTGTTCCAACTCCAATCTCAGAAACAAGTTTTACACTTATTCTTGCGTCTGGATTTACATTCTTAAGATCAAAAATAAGCTGAGCCAGATCTTCTATCGAATAAATATCATGGTGTGGAGGAGGAGAAATAAGAGTAACTCCCGGCGTTGTGTATCTTGTTTTAGCAATTGTTACACTTACTTTATGTCCGGGGAGTTGTCCACCTTCGCCGGGCTTTGCACCCTGTGCTATTTTAATCTGCAACTCATCTGCATTGACAAGGTAATTTGTAGTTACTCCAAAACGCCCTGAAGCAACTTGTTTTATAGCACTTCTTTTGCTATCCCCATTGGGTAGAGGCTTAAATCTTTCTGGGTCTTCACCACCTTCTCCTGTGTTTGATTTTCCACCTATTCTGTTCATTGCTATTGCCATAGATTCATGAGCACCTCTACTTATAGAACCAAAACTCATAGCTCCCGTAACAAATCTTTTCATTATGCTTTCTACTGATTCAACCTCTTCTATTGGAATTGGATTTGTCTTTCTAAACTTGAGTAAACTTCTCAAAGTAGTCGGGTTATTTGATTGGTCATTTATAAGTCTTGAAAATTCTTTAAATTTCTGATAATCCCCCTTTCTTACTGCATCCTGTAAAGCGGCGATACTTTCAGGATTCCAGAGATGAAATTCTCCATCTTTTTTCCACTGATATTGGCCACCACTATCAAGAATTCTAACATTAAAGTTGAATTCATCTGGGTAAGCGGCTTTATGCCTTAATAGATTTTCTTTAGCGAGTGTTTCAAATGTTGCTCCACCAATTCTTGAGACTGTTCCAGTAAAGCATTTTTCAATAACTTCTTCTGAAATACCTAAAGCCTCAAAAATCTGGGCACCTCTATAACTCTGAAGAGTTGAAATTCCCATTTTTGATAGAATTTTAAGTATTGCCTTATCTATAGATTTTACATAATTTTTTATGGCTTTTTCTTTATCGAGTTCTATTTCTTTTTCATCTACCATATTTTCAATAGCTTCGTAAGCAAGATATGGATAGATGAGATCTGCACCATAACCAAAAAGTGTTGCAAAGTGATGAACTTCTCTGGGTTCTCCTGATTCTACTATTATGTTAACCTTTCCTCTCTCTGAAATTTTTACTAAATGCTGATGAACAGCACCAACAGCAAGCAACATAGGGAGTGGGGCTTTTTTATCAGAAACACCTCTATCAGAAAGAATTATGAGAGCCACATCTTCTTTAAGTGCTTTTTCAGCCTCAAGACAAATATTATCAATTGCTTCTTTAAAAGCATTTGGTTCATTGACGTTGTATAAAACTGAAATCATTTTTGTTTTAAATCTCTTGTCGTTGATGGAAAGAATCTTTTTAAAGTCTTCATCTTTAATAATAGGACTATCAAAAACTATTTTTTCACAATGTTCTTTTCCATTTTGAAGAAGGTTATGCTTTTTACCAATGAATGTTGAAAGACTCATAACAACTTCTTCTCTTATTGGGTCTATTGGTGGATTTGTAACCTGTGCAAAAAGCTGCTTAAAATAAGTATATAGAAGTTGTGGCTTTTTTGAAAGAATTGCATGTGGAGTGTCATTACCCATAGCACCAACAGGCTCTTGCCCTTCAATGGCCATTGGTTTAATAATAACTCTTAAATCTTCTCTCGTATAACCAAAAGCCTTGAGGTCAAGTAAAATATCTTTTGATTTTTCTATGGATACTTTCTTTTTTTCATCAATTAAACCTTTTGGCGGATTTTTCCAGAATATTGTTTTCTCTTTGATCCATTCAGAATAAGGCAACTTTTCTACAAGAGACTTTTTTAAGTCTTTGTCTTCAATTAGTAATCCCTTTTCAGTATCAATATAAAGCATTTTACCTGGTTCAAGCCTTGCACTTTTAGTTATCTTTTCAGGTTCAATATCAAGCACACCAACTTCAGAAGCCATTATTACAATGTTGTCAGAAGTTATGAGGTATCTTGCAGGCCTTAATCCATTTCTATCAAGAACGGCAGCCACTCTTTTACCGTCTGTGAAAGCCATTGCAGCGGGACCATCCCAAGGTTCCATAAGAAAATTGTTGTATAGATAAAAATCCTTTAACCTTTGATCAAAAAGTGGATTCTTTTCCCATGCAGCTGGCACCATTATTGACATAACTTCTTCTATGCTTCTCCCTGCTAAATATAGTAGCTCAAATACATTATCAAACATAGCAGAGTCGCTACCACCCGGCACTATTGTTGGGAATATTTCTTTAAGTTTTTCTCCAAAAAGCTCACTTTTCAAGCTACCTTCTTTTGCCTTCATCCAGTTTATGTTTCCACGAAGTGTGTTTATTTCTCCATTGTGGGCAAGGTATCTGAAAGGTTGAGCAAGATCCCAAGTCGGAAAAGTGTTTGTGCTGAATCTTGAATGCACCAGAACAATGGCACTTTCAATAGAAGGGTCTGAAAGATCGAGAAAGTATGTTCCAACCTGTTCTGGGGTCAACATTCCTTTGTAGGAAAAAGTTCTACTTGAAAGATTTGTGATATAAAAGAAACTTTTTTGAGATAGAGATGAATTTCTGACTCTATTTTCTATTTTTTTTCTTAAAATATATAATTTTCTCTCAAGCTCAAGGGAATCTTTTAAATCTTTAGAGTAGCCAACAAAAATCTGTTCCATTACTGGCTCAGATTCTTTTGCTGTCTTACCTATATCTGTATTATCAACCGGAACTTTTCTATAACCAAGAAAATCGAGATTTTCTTCTTTAATAAGTTCAACAAACCATTCTTTTATAGTTTCTCTTTCCTTTTCGATTTTTGGTAAGAAAACGATACCTGTTCCATATTTGCCTTCTTCAGGAAGATTAATTCCCAATCTTTCACATTCTTTCCTGAAAAATTTGTCTGGCAATTGAATAAGAATACCAGCACCATCTCCAGTCTTTGGATCTGCACCTGTAGCACCCCTATGAGCAAGTCTATTCAAAATCTCAAGACTCTGCTCTACTAACTTGTGAGATTTTTCCCCTTTTATATTTGCTATAAAACCCACTCCGCAGGCATCATGTTCGAAACGCGGATCATACAAACCACATTGTTGCATCTTTAATACTCCATTAAAAAATAGATTTGAAACTTAATATATAGCAAAATTTATGCCAGATAAATCTATCTTTTATCTTTTCTTTATTTTGAAATGAATTATAAAAAATTACAAGCAAATTTTAAAAATTTTTTTTGCCTAAAAAATAGGCAAATTTAAACAAAAATAACAAAAAATAGGCATCTTTTTAAAAATTACAAGTCTTAAATTTTATTGATTTAAAAGAATTTTTTTAAAAAATTTCTTGTGGAATTGACAAAAAAGTTATTTTTTACTATAATAATTAATATAAACTAACTTTTTTAATGAGGATTAACAATGACACAAAGTCTTGAAGATTATCTTGAGGCTATTTATTTACTCTGTCTTGATAAAAAAGTAGCAAGAATAAAAGATATTTCCGAAAAAATGTCGGTTTCAAAACCTTCTGTTATTCAGGCTATAAAAGAGCTTAAGAATGCTGATTTTTTGGTTCAAGAGCCTTATGGATATATTGAATTAACTGTAAAGGGAACTGAGAAAGCAAAAGAAATATTAAAAAAGCATAATATTCTCAAAGAGTTTTTAGTAAGAATTATTGGTGTATCATTAGAGAATGCAGAGAAGGACGCCTGTAAAATAGAACATATAATTTCAGATGAGACATTCAGTAAGATAATAAGATTTATGAGGAAAAAAGATGATAAAAAAACTTGATGAATTATTTCCTGGCGAAAAGGGAATTATCGTAAAGATAAGTGGAAATCCAATTTTAAGACAAAGGCTTCTTGAGCTTGGGATAAGGGAAGGGAAAGAAATAATAAGAAAGATAGATGCTCCAATGGGAGATCCAATTTCTGTGCAAACAATGGGAACAAATCTTTCATTCAGGAGGCATATTGCCAAACATATTTTTGTAGAAGTGGAGTAAATATGAAAAAATACAAAATAGCTCTCGTTGGTAATCCAAATAGTGGTAAAACAACCCTTTTTAATTTACTTACAGGCTCAAGACAGCATGTCGGAAACTGGGCAGGTGTCACTGTAGAAAAAAAAGAAGGTTTTTTTGAATACAAAGGTATTCAGTTTGAAGTTATTGATTTACCCGGAATATATGGACTATCGGCAAACACTATAGAAGAAAAAATAGCAAGGGATTACATAATTGAAGAAAAGCCAGACCTTATTATAAATATTGTTGACGGGACTACACTTGAGAGAAGTTTATATCTCACAAGTCAGCTTATTGATTCACACTCACGAATGATACTTGCCATCAATATGTTTGACGAAGTAGTAGATAAAGGTATAAAAGTAGACATCAAAAAGCTACAAAACTTATTAAAATTCCCGGTTATTCCTATTGTCGCAAAGAGGGAAAAAGGAATTAAAGAGTTGCTTGATATTTTATTAAACTCTCTTGATCAAAGGCATGAGGATAGAATTCATATCAACTATGGAGAAGATATTGAAAATGCTATTTCTGAAATAGAATGTAAACTTAACTGTTATCCAGAGCTTACGGGAGAATATTTTGCTCGCTGGATTGCGATAGAATTGCTTTCTGAAAGTGATATCAAGAATATTCTTGAGAAGAGCAAAGAGTATTGTGAAATTATTGAAGAAGTAAACAAACATTCAAAAGCTCTTAAAGATATTTACAAAGAAGAGTTAAAGGAAGTATTTAATGATATGAGACTTGGTTTTATCAATGGGCTTGTGAAAGAATGTGTAACTATTGAGACAAAGTTTTCGAGGATTGATATTACTGATTTTATTGATAGAATAGTGCTTAATAAATACTTGAGTTTTCCTATTTTTGGAATAATTCTCTGGCTTACTTTTCAGATCACATTTGATGTGGGAGGAATTTTAAGTAATTTTATAGAAAATCTTGTGGGACAGCTATCAAATTTTATTGTTGCAATTATGCCGGATAGTATGCTTAAAGATTTGATAGTTGATGGAATAATTGGTGGAGTTGGTGGAGTTATTGTATTTCTTCCTCAAATTATGCTTCTTTTCCTTGTAATTGCATTTCTTGAAGACAGCGGTTATATGGCAAGAATAGCATTTATAATGGATAAGTTTATGCATTTTTTAGGGCTTCATGGAAAATCTTTTATTTCTATGTTTATGGGAATTGGTTGCAATGTTCCCGGTATTATGGCTGCAAGAGTGCTTGAAAGTGAAGATGACAGGAAAATTACAGCTTTAATAAATCCATTTGTAAGTTGTTCTGCAAGACTACCAATCTATATACTTTTGTGCGGGATGTTTTTCCCAAAAAATGGGGGAACAATAATTTTTTTAATCTATCTTACTGGAATTTTTGTAAGCATTATTACTGCAAAAATACTTAAGACATTTTTCTTCAAAAAGGAGTCTCTTCCTTTCGTAATGGAATTACCACCTTATAGATTTCCGACTTTGAAAAGTATTGCTATTCATATGTGGGAGAGGGCCTCTCAATTTTTGAAAAAAATGGGAGGAGTAATTTTAATTGGTTCAATAATTATATGGGCTCTTGGATATTTTCCTCTCTCTTCACACAAAGAAAGAGATAAAACAGCACAACTTGAAAATAGTTATATAGGAAAACTGGGTAAAATGAGTGAGCCAATTTTTAAACCACTTGGTTTTAACTGGAAGGAGACTGTTGCTTTGATAACGGGAATTGTAGGTAAGGAGGTTGTTGTAAGCACATTATCTGTTCTTTACAATGCAAAGGATGATAGTGAGGACCTTAAGTTAAAAATGCAATCTGATGGAGTCGATAAGGAAACGGCTTTATCTTTTATGATTTTTGTCTTGCTTTATGTTCCCTGTATTGCGACAATAGCTGCAATTTTAAGGGAAACAAACTCTGTGAAGTGGACGTTGTTTTCTCTATTTTATGGTATTTTTGTTGCTTATATTTTTGCTTTTTTATTTAAACATCTCGCTTCTTTAGTCGGTAAGTTTATTTAATAAAGAGGGTTTAAAATGCCTTTGGAAAACATAATAACTTATGCTATTGTTTTATTTTCTGTGATAATTTCTATATTTTACTTTGTGAAAAGCATAGTTGATATTTCAAAGGGGAAATCCAAATGTTCGTCCTGTGAAGCAAATAAAGTTTGCAAGAAAAATATTAAGAAGCCCTGATTATTGTAATTACTATCTCTCTATTTTCTCTTGGTCCATCAAATTCGCAAAAGAATATGTTTTGCCATCTTGACAAACCCATTTTGCCATTTATAATTGGAATAGTAACATCTGGTCCTAAAATTCCAGACTTAAGATGGGCATCTCCATTACCATCTTCAAGGTCATGTTGCCATACTCCTGCTGGAATGAGTTTCTTAAGCAAATTGAGTAAGTCATACTGAACACTTTCATCCCAGTTTTCTTGAATTATTATAGCACAGGTTGCTCCTCTGCCATAGACATTGACAAGTCCTGTCTCGACTCCAGAAGAAGACACAAAATCTTTTACGTCATTTGTTATATCATAAAGACCTTCTCTTTTTGTGGTTTTTAAATTTAAAATTTTTTGCATCTTTGTCCTCTTGATGTTGTTAATTTGAATATATTTTAAAATATGTTGATTAAAAAATCTATAAAAAACTTTGTGTTTCTGTTTAAATCAGGAAAGACAGTTCAAAGTTGAAAGTTCAAAGTTCAAAGTTGTGTTTTGACGAAGTCTTTAAAAATGAGGCTTTTCTTTGGGTCACCTTTCTTTTTGCCAAAAAGAAAGGTGACAAAACCTTTTTGTCGCTATTGACAAAAGAAAGTAACATTAGTTAAAACATTATGTTTATTTCTTGACATATTGTTTTTCTTGTTATAGATTGTTATGGTTGAAGTATTTTAAGATTATTTTATTTAGACACACTTATTTGTTTAGTGCCGTTAACTGAGTTTGATAATTTTTACAAGAGATGGTTTTTAAAGAGAGATATTTAAAGGGGAGGTTAGGTATGAAGAGTAAGTATTTATGTTTACTTGTATTAGCTTTAACTTTGTTTAATTGTGGTGAAAAAAGGGTCAAAGAGGAAGAATTAAAGATAATAGAGACGAAGGTTATAAGTGAGAAAGAACCACATACTGTGGCTCCTGAGGATATTGTAGTAAAAAATGCAGTTAGTACTGGAGTAGAAGAATCAATAATATATATGTGGTATAATGTAACAAATGAGATTAAGGAGTTGGGAGATGGGAATAGAGAAACATTCTGGTTAATAACTAATCTGAAGGACTATCTTGTATTTCCTGTACGGGGTTTAGAAGTTCCGCTCACTCAATTAAAAAGGAAAGATCGATTGCCATTTGCTATAGATATTTTAATTGGTTGGGCAAAAGACAAAGAGACATTCAAGATATATAATAGGCCTAAAAGGGTAAAGTTGGAACTCTATGAGGTTACAGGCCGTGCTGCTCGAAGTCAATATGAGGAATCTATACCTGGACCAACCTTTCTGGTATATTCATTGGTAGCGGAATTAACGGATGAGCTTGGCTGGCACAGATTGAATATTGGTATGAAAGAATCTGATTTTTTAGACCCTGATATTGGAGGTCGATTAGCGATAGAGGAAGTATATCCTGGTATAAGTAATTATACAGCGATATCAGAGATAAGGTTTGTTTGGAGAGAAACGAATACGAATAAATAAGGAGGGGGAGTTAGGCGAAGTAGCTTTGGAGGCTATGTACGGGTAGTATTTTTCTGATTTGATGGAGGAATGGGGAATTTAGTTTTTGTTTATGTTGTTGAAATTGCAATAACTGAAAAGAAATGATAGTCTTTGATTTTTCAGGAAGCGGGGACTATGGCTATGCGGGGGAAGACAACAGGACGATACGTTTGAATCGAGAAGCGATCTTAAGGGATGATGATCCACAGCTAAAGGCTAAACTTGCGTGGTATACAGCGACTGGTTTAAGAGAAGGTTTTTTGTTAGATTTATGGGGAAAATATGAAAAGGAAAAAGGAAGTTATTCTAATTCTGATAGTGTTACAAGAGATCGAATGGAATGGAAGGCGAGTCTTTTTACATTAAAAACCATTGATATTCTTGATAGAAAATTTGGGTTAAATGTTGAAGGGCATAAAGAATATGAAATTGTAACTTTTGCTTTGCAATATAGTAGTATGACTGGCAAATCAGGTGGGTTTGATTGGAGATCGGGAAGGGCCCAAAATTTTGTGATCAAGTATTTTTTTAGTACTATGAATGGAGAAATGTCAGGGGAGCAACTTATATCCTCAATAGTAACTGAAGAACTTGAGGGTGTTAAAGAAGCAGCAAAGGCAACAGATTTGGAAGCAGGGGCTGGTTTTTCAAGTTTTTTTGGAGAATATGGATTTAATACTACTTTTAATTTTTGGGGTTACAAAAAGTTTGAATTTTCTCCGGAAGGAAAAAAAGATTTTCAGGCAGAAATATTTTCGATATATTTTAAAGGGGGCGTAAGAATGCCAGGTTATAAAGATGAAAGTTCTTATGAAGTGAATGAATATGATTTGTCTTTACTTACTACAACGATGAGATTACCTATTAAACCAATTATTTATAACAACGAACACTATAACGGAATAAAAGTTGAATTCGATGTTTCGGATTTAATAAAAATTAAAACTATAAATCAACTGAAAGATATATTGGAGTCATTTTCAATAATAAATGATTCCTTTGAATTGATCAAAAAAGATCAGAAATATTATAGGACAAATTTTATAAAATAATGTTATTTTGAGGAGAATATTATATGTCGTGTAAATATTTTTTCATAATTTTTTTCTTGTTTTTTCTTTTTGGTTGTGTTGAGATTAAAAACAAAGACAGACTTACAAAAAAATATGATGATTTTGAAATTATAAAGACAGAAATCATTTCAAATTCTTTCACTTATATTAATAGTAACAAAAAAGAATTGGTTAATATGGGAATATTTTGTTTATTTTATTCAGGTAAAGATTTTTCTAAAGGAATTGAAATAACGAATGTCTTTAACGAAAGTTATGCCGCATATTTATTTTTGTTAAAGAACATAGAAGAAAGGATTTTAGATGATTCTGTGATTGTTGAATTATTGCCAGACAAATTTATGAAAACCAAGAATAAAAAATATTTTAATTTTATTGTGAATAAATACAAGAGAGCTAAAAGCTTTGATGATAAAATAAAAATTATCCACTCTATGACTGGTGTAAATGAACATAACATAGAAAAATTTTTTAAGCAAGAAATGGAGTATTTTGGTAAAGTTATTTATATTGATTTTACAAATACTATTTATAATTTATCACTAAAACAAGAACAACAGTTATTGTCTGAACTTTTGGACTATTTTGCGTCTCTTTCCAGCCCCATTTTTTTTACTAATTTTTATCAGATGTTTGTAAATTCAGCTTATATAACAAATGATTTTGAATTATATCAAGGAATTACAAGGTTATTAACTTCACTTTCAAGAAATAATTCTATTTGTTTAAGTGATTCATTAATACAAAACGAAGTTTGGAAAAATTTTAAAGGGGAACATAATCAATTCATTATTAAATTTTTTATTTTTGCTATTACGACGAATTCTACTTTCAAAGTAAACTTATTATCAGAACTAAAAGATATGACTTTTCTTCCTGATGAAGGAAAAATGTTTCTTCTAGAAATGGGGGGAAATTTAGAAGCTATAAGTAATAAATTATATTCTTATGATGTTAAAATAATAATGGAAAGATTAAATTTTTTCAAATTTACACTTTTAAATAACATAGAGTTAACTAAATTTGTTGAAAATTATATTATAAACGAAGATTATAAGAATTTTGTTAAAAATGAAATTGAATTAGTAAATTTAGAAAATAATTATATCTATCAGGATATTTGCAATTTAATATTTGTTTCTGTTTTAAGAAATAAAGATAGATTGAAAGATCATATTTACTTTTTTGATTCTCTTAGAAAAAAGCAGAAAAGTTTTGATAAAAAAGCGAGATTAGATTTGTTTACAATCAAACTTATCTGGCTTGTAGAAAATGGATATTTTGAATATTAATAAGTTGAAAAATCAAAATTATTGAGTTAATATTTTAAATATAATTTGAGATTGTTTATATTTACCTCACCCTTGCATTGCTGGATAAGAAATTTGGCCTTACAGTAGCCGGTAGCAAGTATGAAGAAGTAGCATTGATGGGAGCATATTTTGCCATAACTGGAGTGAATTTGGGGTTGGATTTGGGCGGGAGAGAAGCAAAGATAGTAAAAGGAAAAGTTAAATATTTAGATGTTTCAAATTGGAGAGAAAAAACGACTAATTATTATATGATTTATTTTGAAACACCTTTATATTTTGCCATGAAAACATCAACCTCTTTCGTTGTTCCGGTTAAATATGTGGCGGATTTTTTAGGGGACGGTTTGTATGAAATTAGTTTAAATATATCCCATTTTTTGAGAGGAGAAAGCATTACTGAAAGTATTAAGTTTAAAAATGATAATGAAGAGGGAAATTTTAGAAAAATAGAGAAATTAGTTTCTGAAATTGGTTATAG
>JBBFLL010000028.1:0-24650 GCA_037479045.1 Brevinematales bacterium
AATGCGTCTCAGAAAGAGGTTTAATTAACGATATAACTTACGATTATATTGATGAATATAATTATTTACTTGATTCTGTTAAGTTTGTAAAGTAAAAAGGCGAATTTTGAGAACCATACAAGCTTTAGGTAAAAAGCAAAGCAATCTCTGTTTAGGTTGCTTGCCCAATTTTGAATATTTTAACCACAAAACACACAAAAAATTACGAAATTTAAAAAGTTAAACGAAGCCTTTTCGTAGTTTAAACAGAGCATAAAGTTTTAAGAAGGTCTTCCTTTACCAGCTTTTCGCTACAAGGTTTTATAAAGAGACACAAAATTTTGTATAAGTTTCCAATGTCGTTGATGAAACGGCATATATCATTCTTTGGTATTTCAGAATATATATCTACAGGAAACAACTCAAGCTCTTCCTGAGAATATGGCTTGAATTTCATAGTTTATCTCCATCCTTTATTTATGAATATTATATCATTTTTCCTCTCTTTAGCCAAGTTATTTGACAGGCTCTCATTGAGAAAGAAAGTAAGAAGAGTATTTTGCCATACTTTTGGTCACAAAAGAAAGGTAAGAATATATTTTACAACGCTTTTTGCCAAAAAGAAAGGTGGTAAAAAAGGGTTTTACGACACTTTTTTTGATAAAACTTCAAATTTTCTTGTAAAAATTTACTCATTATATTATAATAAAATGTATTGTTTTAAGGTTCGGGTTGTTATAGGGATATTAATTTTAAATAGGAGGAAATAGATGGCTGTTAAGATTGCTATTAACGGTTTTGGAAGAATTGGAAGACTTGTTTTTCAGGCTCTTTGCGATCAGGGGCTTCTTGGTTCAAAATTAGATGTTGTTGCAGTTGTTGATGTATCAACAGATGCAGACTATTTTGCATATCAGTTAAAGTATGATTCTGTTCATGGTAAGTTCAAACATAATGTTTCTACAGAAAAAAGTGATCCTTCAAAAGAAGAAGCAGATATTCTTGTAGTAAATGGTCATAAAGTTAAATGCTTACAGGCTCCAAAGAATTTAAACGAACTTCCATGGAAAGCATTGGGTGTAGAATATGTTGTTGAATCAACAGGGCTTTTCACAGATTCTGAAAAAGCAAAAGGCCACATCGAAGCTGGTGCGAAAAAGGTTATAATAAGTGCTCCTGCTAAAGGTGATGTTAAAACTTTAGTTGTTGGTGTAAACCATGAAGAATATGATCCAAAACAGCACAATATCGTTTCAAATGCAAGCTGTACAACAAACTGTCTTGCTCCTTTAGTACATGTTCTTCTTAAAGAAGGTATTGGAATAGACAAGGGTCTTATGACAACAATTCATGCTTACACTGCAACACAAAAAACAGTTGATGGTCCATCAAAAAAGGACTGGAGAGGTGGTAGAGCTGCTGCTATAAACATTATTCCTTCTACAACTGGAGCTGCAAAAGCTGTTGGTGAAGTTTTACCTGCTGTTAAAGGAAAACTTACTGGGATGGCTTTCAGAGTTCCAGTAGCCGATGTTTCAGTAGTTGACTTAACTTTCACAGCTACAAGAGATACCTCTATTGAAGAAATTGATAGTCTTATGAAGAAGGCTTCCGAAACATATCTCAAGGGAATTTTAGGATATTGCAATGAAGAAGCTGTTTCTACAGACTTCATCCACGACAATAGATCTTCAATATATGACTCACTTGCAACCCTTCAGAACAATCTCAAGGGAGAAAAGAGATTCTTCAAGATTGTTTCTTGGTATGACAATGAATGGGGTTATTCTAACAGAGTAGTTGACCTTCTCAACTATATGATCAGTAAAGATAAGTAAAATAGATGGGGCTGTTAATTCAGCCCCTTCATTATTAAAACTATGAAGTTTCCAGAACACATCAAAACAATAGAAGATAGAACAAAATACTTATTAGATTTTGTAGAAAACAAAAGATTAAAACTTGGCATTCCTTATTCAATCGAAATAGTAGCTGTATCCAAAACTTTTCCACCTGATGCGATAAAAAAGGTTATTAATTCTGGCATTACAAGCATTGGAGAAAGTAGAATACAGGAAGCAGAAAAAAAGTTTCTTGAATTAAAGGGTTTTAATTTTAAAAAGCATCTCATTGGGCATCTTCAAAGCAATAAAATTAATAAAGCAATAGAGCTTTTTGATGTCATACAATCAATTGATTCCTTAGAGATAGCAGAAAAAATCAACGAAAGGCTCATAAAACGAGAGTGTATTTTACCTGTGTTTATAGAAGTAAATACGTCAGGTGAAGACTCAAAATTTGGCATATCTCCAGAAAAGTCTCTGGAATTTGTTTCAGAAATTATTAAATTTAAAAACGTTAAGGTTGAAGGTTTTATGACTATAGGACCCAATACTCAGGATGAAAATAAAATTCGCAAGTCATTTGAGCTTTTATACAATATAAGAGAAAAAGTAAATCAAGAACTGAAAATAGCACTTAAGCATCTCTCTATGGGAATGAGTGATGATTTTGAAATTGCAATAGAAGAAGGTGCGACTATTATAAGACCGGGAAGGATAATATTTGGAGAAAGAAATTAGTCTTCCTTTCTTAAAATTGTATATTCTTTAAGACGATTATCACAACAAAGGACAAAATCTTCGTCAGGCTGAACCACCTCTTTTTGCAAGAGAGTTTCTTTATCATAAAAAGAAAAGTTTTTTAATAATTCATTTCCATCCGGTGAAATGATTTCTATCCTATCTGATTTTTTTATCTGATTTGCAGCTTTAACTAAATATTTTCCATCTTCAATCTGATTAATCACATAACCAAGAAAAGTTGCACTTTTAAGGTAGCTTTTCAAAGTGGTATTTGCAAGCCTATTTTTCTCAAAGTAAAAACCAGTAAAATACTCTCTATGACTGACTTTATAAAGTTCTTCAAAAATCTCTTCTGGAGTCGTTTTACCCTGAAGAACATTATCTATAACTTTTCTATACACCCTTGCGGTATTTGCAACATAGTAAATGCTTTTCATTCTTCCTTCAATTTTAAAAGAATTTATACCCGCTTCTATAAGCTCTTTCATAAAAGGTGCAAGATTGAGATCTTTTGAACTTAAAATTGTTGTAGCATTGTTCTCTTCGATTTCTACTGGCAAGTAATCATTCAATCTATTTGTTTCTACAAGATAAAAGCTCCATCTACAAACCTGAGCACAATCACCTTTGTTCGCATCTCTTGTTTTTTCTACCTTCATGCTCTTTGGTTTCTCATTTGGTTTATAAATTGAAGGATTTGTAAAATAATTTGACAGCAAGCATCTGCCAGAATATGCAACACAAAAAGCCCCATGAACAAAAGTCTCAAGCTCAAGTGAGGTTTTATCTCTTATAGATTTTATCTCATCTAAGGTTAACTCCCTTGCAAGAACAACTCTTTTAACTCCGAGTTTCTCATAAAATTTAACTGCCTCACTGTTTAACGTGTTTGCCTGTGTGCTGATATGTAAGGGGATTGCTGGATATTTTTCCCTCAAAAGGCTCACAATACCAATATCAGAAACAATAAGTCCATCAAGCCCAATATCCGCAATTTCTGGAATAAATTCTTTAAACTTTTTAATATCATCTTCATGAAAATAGATATTTGAAGTTAAAAATATCTTCCTATTAATCTTATGGGTATACTTTACAGCTTCTATAAGTTCTTCAATGGAAAAGTTGTCAGCACCTTCCCTCAACGAAAAATTTTTTACTCCAACATAGACAGCATCAGCTCCATAAGCAAAAGCAAATTTAAGTTTATCAAAATTTCCAGCGGGTGATAAGAGTTCTACTTTATGCATAGAAATATTATATAACAATAGAGAATTTTTAACAAAAAGTTTGAAAGAAATATTTACAACTAATTAAATTTGACAAAAAAAAAGTATAAAATTAAAATAAGATTATTAAGGAGGAAATTATGAAGAAATCTATTTTTATTTTTCTATTTGTTCTAGTATTTTTCTTTGGTTGTGGGATACAGAGTAAAAAGGAAGCAGTATATCCAAAATATCATTATGTTTCTATCTACAAAACCTCAAACTTAAAAAATGAGGAAAGAATCGAATATCTTGTGTGGGGAACAAAACTTGAGGTTGAAGAAGTTGTTTCTATAACTAATATTTTGGAAGAAGGAAAGAAAACAAACATTGTCAACTCTTTTAAAGTCTTTAATACCGTTTCAAAGACAAGAGGTTATGTTCCTGAAGCTGATGTTATAAGAAATCCGTTAATGAAAGGTGTTATCATAGAAAATACAACAGCATCAGAAACCCCAAATATGGGTTCATTTTCAAAGAAAAGTCTCAAACCTTTTATTCCTGTTTATGTTCTTGCTATAAGTGATGATAAAGAATTGTATAACATTATAGGATACATAAATAAAAATTTTGTTCTTCCAGAAGAAGAAGAAACAATAACACCTATCTGGAAGCCATTATGGGTTTACAAAAAAGATATTTCTACAAACAAAAATGATGTTGAGTTAATTGTTATCCAGCAATTATCTGTAAAAAGATATAAAGAGGCTTTAGCTGCCTACCAAAAAGAGCCAGATAAGAAAGCAAAAGAACTTACAAATGTTGTTCAAAGAGAAAGTGACGAAATGAGAATAGCTCTCGATAAATTTAAAGAAGCAAGCCCAACAGTTGCATCTTATATAATGGATTACAAAAATAAACTTGATAGTTTTTTAAGTGGTAATACTTCAGAAAGTGAAACACCTGAAGAAGAATATACTGAAGAAGGTGAGGCAGAATAAAAAGTTATGAATGATATAAGAAACCCTGCTGTTGCAGGTATATTTTATCCGGAAGATTCAATTAATCTTAAAAGAATGATCAATGGTTTTATTTCTGAGGTGCCGGATTATATACCTGATTATTTTAAAAAAAATGGAATACACAACTTTTTCTCCATAATTATGCCTCATGCAGGGTATATATATTCAGGTGGTGTTGCTGCTTACGGTTATTCTTTACTCAAAGGCAAAAAATTTGATACTGTTATTTTAATTGGACCGAGCCACTATAGTTATTTTGAAGGATTTGCTCTTGCGTATTTTAAGAGTTTTTTAACTCCACTTGGTGAAATTCCTATAGACATAGAATTTTCAGATTTACTTGCCAATGAAGGAAAGGGAATTTTTGAATATCTCAAAAATGCTCATTTAAGAGAACATAGTTTGGAAGTTCAACTCCCTTTCCTTCAAGAAGTTCTTGACGAAGAATTTAAAATTGTTCCTATTCTTATGGGGGAACAAAATATAAGATATTCAGAGGAAGGGGCTGAAATTTTACATAAAGTTCTTGCTAACTATGATAAAAGCTATATAATAATTGTCTCAACAGATTTGTCTCACTATCATAATTCAATGCTTGCTGAGAAAATGGACACAAAATTTATAAACACAATAAAAGAACTTAATCCTCGAAAGTTAATAAGCCTTATGGAGTCAAATGAAATTGAAGCCTGTGGTATAGGACCTGTTGCAACAATGCTCACAACAGCTATTAAAATGAATAGAAGAAATATTAAAGATTTGATATACAGACATTCTGGAGAAGTTTCACAGGATTATGATAGGGTAGTAGGTTATACATCTATAGCAGTGTGGTAAAGAAATGACAAATTTTTTTAGTTTAGAAATATGGCAAATAATTAAAAATATTGTTGATATTTGTGCTGTAGCCTATGTTTTTTATTTCCTGTATAGCCTTTTTGAGAATACTAACACAATGAGTATTCTCAAAGGCTTTATTGCTATAATTATAATAAACGCTATAGCAAGATTTGCAGGCTTAAGAACACTCGAATGGATATTCCAATATGTAATGAATAATTTTGTTCTCCTCATTGTAGTTCTCTTTCAACCAGAAATAAGAAAGATTCTCAATAGAATTGGTGAAAAGGGAATAGCAGGAATAAGGTCAAATTTTTCAAAAAGTGTTCTTCGCGAAATTACCGATGCTGTTTTTGCAATGTCAGAGACAAAAACAGGTGCATTAATAATAATTGAACAAAATGTGGGTTTGAAACACTTTCTTGATAATTCAGTTGTGCTTAATTCTGATGTTACAAAAGAAGGTTTACTTTCTATTTTTTATAAAGGCAACCCACTTCATGATGGTGCTGTAATTATTTCTGATGAAAAGATTCTTGCAGCAAGAGTCATCATTCCATCTATAACAACAAATGATATAAACAACAAATATGGGACAAGACATAGAGCTGGACTTTTTGTTTCTGAGGATAGTGATGCCATTTCAATAATTGTTTCAGAAGAAAGAGGAACAATTTCTCTTGCATATAAAGGACACTTTGAAGCCGATTTAAAAAAAGAAGAATTTTTAAGGAGAATAAATGAACTTCTCGGTATTCAAAAAAATACCCGTTAATTTTAAAAACGAGTGGAAAAAGATTTTTGCTTCTTTGATTATTGCTTTAATATTCTGGTATTCTATTTCAAAATTTGAGTATATTGAAAAAAAGGTTTATTTACCTCTTTCATATAAAAACCTTCCTACCAATCTTATTATTGTAGATGGTATGGAAACAAACATCGCTGTAATAATAAAAGCAAAAGAAGATTTTTTCAATAATCAAAATTATACAAATCTTATAAAGCCAATAGTATATCTTGAAAATGCAAAAGTTGGACTTAATTCATATCCGGTAGATATTATTCTCAACACTCCGATTCAGGATATTTCTGTCAAACTTCAAAAAGATGAGATTAAACTATCTATAGATGAATTAATAACTAAAGATTTTGAGATAAAACCAAATATCAGAGGAATACCTTTAAGGGGATTTTTCGTTGATGAATTGATAATTGAGACACAGAGAATCAGGTTAACAGGTCCTAAAAAAACCATCAATTCTATAGATTTTATACAAACTGAACAAGTTTCAGTTGAAGGATTAAACTTGAGTTTTTTAACAAATATAAATCTTTTAATTCCACAATACTGCTATACTCTGGATAAAACAAATCTTATACTTGAAATTAAGATTTTGCCTGTCTCTGGACCTGAAAAAATCTTTACAAATTAATTAAATATAAATTTTATTTCCCTATACAGAATTTTGAAAAGATCTTATCAAGAATTTCTTCATCCTTTGTAATCCCAATTATTTCTTCAATAGAACCCTTTGCCTTTCTTAAATCACTTGCTATGAATTCTTCTGACATATTGTTTAATAAGGCTTTTATTGCATTGTCAACAAAATTTAAAGTACTTGCAAGTAGATTTTCCTGTCTCATATTTGTTATTAAAACATCATTTTCTGGAGAATATCCCAACGAAAAATAAAATTTTTCTATTTCATCTTCTATTTTTGATAAATCATTTACATTTAATGCCGAAATTTGTATTGGTGTTCTCTCGAAGTGTTTTTCAACTTCTTTTAAATCTATCTTTAACGACAAATCTGCTTTATTCAAAATTATTATGTATTCTTTATTTTTCAATAGATTAAAAATATCAAAATCTGCCTTTGTCAGATCCCTGCTACCATCAATGACAAAAAATATTAAATCTGCCTTTTCAATTACTTGTCTTGTTCTTTCCATTCCCTTTTTTTCAATTACATCACCAGAGTCTCTTAATCCAGCCGTGTCAAATAGCTTAACACTTATTCCTCTCACAGAAAGCTCATCAGAGATAACATCACGGGTTGTTCCTGCTATTTCTGATACTATAACCCTATCTTCTTTTAATAAAGCATTCATAAGGCTTGATTTTCCAACATTTGGAGCACCTACAATAGCAACCTTAAGTCCTTCCACACTTATTTTACCGGCTTTTGAAGTCAAAAGGAGATTTTGAATACTTAATTTCAGCTTTTCAAGCATTTCCAAAATTCTATCTGGAGAAATAAAAGTTTCCTCTATATCGCTGTGATCAATACTTGCCTCAATCAAAGCAAGAATCTCAATTATGTTATCTAATAATTCTGAGAGTCTTGACTTTAATTTGCCAGTTAATTGAGAGATTCCAGCTAAATGGGAATATTTTGTATGTGCACGAATCACATCATTTATTGCCTCGGCTTTTAGTAGGTCCATCTTTCCGTTTAAAAATGCCCTTTCTGTAAATTCACCAGCTCTTGCAATTCTTGCACCATTTTTAACAATCAATTCAAGGATAGTTTTAAGAATAAATGGACTGCCATGACAGGAAATTTCAGCAAGGTCTTCTCCTGTGTAAGATTTTGGAGACTTGAATAGTGTAAGTAAAACCTCATCTATTATTTGCTCACCATCAAAAATCTTGCCATATAAAACCTGTGGGAAATGTGAAGTCCACTCTTTACCAGAAAAAATTTTTTTTACTATATTGAAGCAATCTCTTCCACTTATTCTTATTACACCTATTGCACTCTCACCTATTGGTGTGGCAATAGCCGCAATTGTATCGTTCATAGTTGTACTTGCTTGTCCATATTGATTATTTCCTGCTCAACTATAGAAAATAAGTTTTGCACAGTCCAGTATAAAACAAGCCCGCTTGGCATACTCCAGAAGATAAAAAGGAAGAAAATTGGAAGTAAATAATTGTTAATAAACTGTTGTTCTTTTGCCACACCGGGATTACGTAAACTCTGAATTCTCATCTGGAAAATCTGAACAACTGTCATAATAATTGGCAACAAATTGAAATTAAAGGCAAAAAATGGCAAACTCACCTTAAACAGTGTATCTGGCATAGTAAGGTCTTTTATCCACAAAAAGGAAGCTCCTTTCAACTCCACGGAAGTAGACAAAACTCTATAAAGAACAAAAAACACAGGAAATTGAAGTAAAAGTGGAAGACAACCACCAAGTGGATTAACCTTTTCCTGTCTGTATAGCTCTGCAACCTTCTGGTTTAAAGTGTTAGGATCGTCTTTATATTTCTCCTGAAGCCTTTTAAGTTTAGGCTGCAAAAGATTTGACTTTTTAATTGAAATCGCCGCCTGAATGGAGAGAGGAGAGAGAATAAGTTTTATAACAAGAGCAAGAATTATTATAGTTACTCCCCAATTTTTTACCAGTAAGGCTATTAAATGGGCAAGTTTATATAGACCAAACTCCATTGGTTTCATAAACCAGTTGAAGGCAGCAGGCCAGCTAAAAAGTTTTTTGTATGTTTTATCCATTTGACCAAGTATATACTGATCCTTTGGTCCTACATAAAGCTCTACTTTATAGCTTTTTTCTTCAGAAGGAGAAAGTTTTAACACGGGCAATTCAATACCACTTGTAATTTCTGAATAAAACTTTTCTTCTTTAAGTAATAAAAATTTTGTTCCATAATCACTGAATTCTGGCTTTGTCAAAGCAATAAAATAACTGTTATGAACTGAGAACCATTTTGGAGAATTTATATAAGACATATGTTCTCTTTTTTTAAATAATCCGCCTTTTAAAACCTGCTTTGGCTTTTTGTCAATGTAATAATCTGCCATCAACATAGCCTGTGCATTTTTCTCTTCAATTTTTGCAAAGCCAAAAGAAATAGGAATTGAAATTGATTTTCCATCGAAATCAAGCATTAAATCTTCTTTTGAACTATTCTTAATCTTAACTTCATAGGAAATTTTATAGTTATCTTCAAGTTTAAATTGTTTATTGACTATAAATTTTTTCCCTTTATACTTAAACTCTGTTTCAAGAGAAATAGAGTTAATATCAGAATTGACAATCTTATAGACAGGTCTATCTTTTATCTTTTCAAGATTTTCAAGCTGGCCAAAGAATAGATCCCCCGTAAAATAATCATTACTCTGCCAGTATAACTTAATAGGAGATTTCGATTGGTTCCATTTGCCATCTACATAAAAATCAACAATCCTTCCACCAAGATTTTCAACATAGACTATAAGCTGATTGTTGGAAAGTATATTTGTAATAATTTCGGCTTTTTTATCCATTTCTATCGAAGAGACTAAACTCTCTGAAACAACCTGATTTGTAATCAAATTTTGTTCTGGCTGCACTTCAAGTTGCTGTGGTTTTGGCATAAAATAATAAGAAATAAATATAAAAACAGAAGATATCAAAAACGCAAGCAAAATCCTTCTCTCATAACCTTCGTTGTTCATAAATCCTCCGCAAGAAAATTTTACACTTATTTTAAAGATAATCAAAAAAAAAATCAAAGTAAAGTAATTGAGTTATTAATTTTTAAAATATGTTCTTGCTTCACGTTTTAAAAACAATTTTCTAATATTCTTTCCTTAAAAAATGCGAAAGAATAACAATTATGTTATAATTAAGAAGGAGTTATTTTGATGACGTGGAATGATTTTTATGAATTAACATTAAAAAATGTCGCATTCAGTGATGGGTCTATGGGAGTTTTTCTTCAAAAATATGGTTTGAAAGGTGGAGAAAGCCCCGAATCTTGGAACCTAAAACACCCTGAAATCATAGAGTCTGTTCACAAACAATATCTTGACGCAGGAAGTAGTCTCATTACTGCAAATACATTTGGTGGAAATAGAATAAAATTAAGTGAATTTGGCCTTGAAAGCAAGATAAAAGAAATAAATTCTCAGGCTATAAAAATAGCAAAAAACGTTGCAAAAGATAAAGCCATTGTAGCGGCAGATATAGGCCCTACTGGTAAACTTATAGAGCCTCTGGGAGAATTAACTTTTGAAGAGGCTTATGAAGTTTACAAGGAGCAGATTGAAATTCTTGCAAATAGTGGTGCAGATTGTCTATTTTTTGAGACTCACATAGATATACTTGAGCTTAAAGCTGCAATATTTGCAGCTAAAGATATTTGTGATTTACCTATTATTGCAAGTGTTACGTTTGAAAAAGATGGACGAATGCTTACAGGGACATCTCCTGAGTCAGCATTTATAACACTTGAAGCCCTTGATGTTGACATAATTGGGACAAATTGTGGCACAGGCCCATCTGATATGTATCAAACAATAAAGAATGCTTTAAAACTCACAAATAAGCCAGTGATAGCACAGGCAAACGCGGGACTTCCAAAACTTATAGATGGAAAAACCATCTATGATACAACAATAGAAGATTACGTGAAATTTGCAAAAAAAATGTTTGAAGAAGGTGTAAAAGTTCTCGGTGGTTGTTGTGGAACAACTCCAGAACATATAAATCTGATGATAAAAGAAATTTCAAACTTAAATAGAGAAAATGAAAATAAGAAAATAGATGACCTTCTACTTTCAAGCAGATTTGGATATGCAATAATTGGTTTTGAGGGACCTTTCGCAATAATAGGAGAAAGACTCAATCCAACAGCAAGAAAGAAATTATCAGAAGATATTCTTTCAAAAAAATATGACCTTTTCAAAGAAGAAGCAATAAAACAAAAAGAATCGTTTGCAAATATTCTTGACTTAAATATGGGAATACCAGAAGCAAACGAATTTGAATTACTCAAAGAAGGCATAAATATTCTTTCTTCAATAGTTGATACCCCACTTTCTATTGATACATCAAACCCTCTTGTTGCAAAGAAAATCCTCAAGTATTATCCTGGCAAACCCATACTTAATTCTATATCACTTGAGGAAGATAGATTGTCCATATTACCAGAAATAAAGAAAAACGGTGCGGCAATTGTCTGTTTGCCAATCGATTCAACTGGAATTCCTCCAACGGCAGAAGGAAGAATTAAAAATATGAAAAAACTTCTTTCAATAATAAAAGAATATGGAATTTCAGAGAAAAATGTTTTAGCAGACCCACTTGCATTAACAGTCAGTGCAGAACAAAAATCTGCACAAGAAACATTAAAAACTATAAAAGCCTTTAAAGAAGAACTTGGCATCTTCACAACAATAGGTCTATCAAACATTTCTTTTGGTTTACCAGAAAGAGCCCACATTAACAGAAGTTTCTTAGCTATGGCAATACAAAATGGCCTTACTTCTGCAATAGTGAATCCCTTTGACAGAGAGCTTGTGGGAATAATAAAGGCAAGTGATGTTTTGCTTGCTAAAGATATTCTTTCCACAAATTATGTGAAGATTTATTCGAATGAAAACAAATCTACAATAAACATAACAAAATCAGACAAAAAGGAAGAAGAAAAAACAATAGAAGAAAAATTATATAATTCAATTCTTAAAGGCAACAAAGATAATATTGAAATATTGATACGTGAAGCATTAAGCAAATTATCCCCTTTTGAAATCTTGAATAACCATCTTATTCCTGCAATTACAGAGGTTGGAAAACTTTATGAAGAAAGGGTTTATTTTCTACCTCAGCTTATGCTTTCAGCAGAAACGATGAAAAATGCCTTTTCAATTCTTGAACCCCTTTTGAAAGAAGAAGGGAAAAAATCTATTGGCAGAATAGTTTTTGCAACAGTGAAGGGAGATGTTCATGACATTGGCAAAAATATAGTAATCTTGATGTTAAAAAATCATGGCTTTGAGGTTTACGATCTTGGCAAAGATGTGCCAAATGAATTAATTTTACAAAAGGCTATTGAATACAAAGCAGACATAGTTGGACTTTCTGCTTTGATGACAACAACAATGCCAATGATGAAGGAATTTATGGAGCTACAAAAAAAAGAAGGGACAAATTTCAAGGTGATGATAGGTGGAGCCGCTGTTACAAGAAGTTATGCTGATTCCATTGGAGCAAACTATTCTGTTGATGCCGTTGATGCTGTAAGGCTTGCTCAAAAGCTAATGGGTATTCAGTAGTAAGCTCTTTTGAAATAAAGTCCACTTGCTGGAGCAAGCACCCTGTATTTATTTTCAAGTGTTGTCTCATTCTTAAGTGATTTAATGATTAATTCTTTTTCTATTAAACCTCTTTCATAATTCAAAGCAACGGAAACCAGAGTCCTTATCATTCCCTGTAAGAAACCATTGCCTTTTATGAAAAAAATTATAAAATTCTCCCCTAAAATTTTTACCTTTTTCACTCGAAAATAATAAATAATTCTTTCAAAATTTTTATCTTCATTTTGAGAATACCCTGTGCAAAAGTTTTTGAAATTGTGAATGCCACAAAATATTTTTAAGCCCTCTCGCAATCTATTAATATTTATTTCATCATCGATGTGATAAACATAGTCTTTAAAGTGAGGAAGCATCTCTTTCCCATTATAAATTATATAGACATATTCTCTTGCTTTTGCAGAAAATCTCGAATGAAAATCAATATCTACTTCTTTAACGTTAAGAATTCTTATATCAGAAGGCAATCTATCATTCAAAACTTTCTTAAGTTTATTAACAGGGATAGAAAAATTTGAGGTTTTAAAATTAGCTGTGTATTTAATGGCATGTGCTTTTGAATCTGTTCTACCAGCTCCAACAAGGCTTATCTTTTCGTTAAAAATCTTAACAAGCACATTTTCAATTGTTTCTTGAACACTTGAATGCTTTCTTTGTTTTTGCCATCCGTTATAATTTCTTCCGTCATAAGATATATAAAGACAAATATTTCTTTTATCCATTTTCTTTAAAACATAGAGAAAGAATTTTTTTTACATCTTCATCTACAATATCATAACAAATCTCTTTTCCCATTCTTTTTGGAGAAATTATACCAGATAGTCTTAAAACCCTCAAATGTTGAGAAACTCTTGACTGGGAAATTCCAAGAATATTTTCAAGATTTGTTACATTACATCTATTGTTATTAAGAAAATATAAAATCTTGATACGCACAGGATGATCAAGAGCTTTAAAGAGCTGAGCAAATCTTTCAAACTTTTTTTCATTCTCACTCATTTATCAACCCTCTCTTAAATTCGCACCTTATAATATGATAATACGATAAATGAGTGGAAAAATCAAATTTTTGTTTAAATTTTAATAATTTTTATAGAGAGCCCTTAAAAACTTTTCATAATCTTCACTCATTTTTTGATTTCTTCGTTCCATCATTTTTGAAAGTGAATTGATAAATTTATCAATATCGTATTTTTCTTTTTCAGACCAGTAGAATGGTGAAATATACTTTGGAAATGGTTTCCCATCAAAAACTACATTTGCTCCTTCTCGAACTATTGTCCCCGTATTGAGCATTACTCCTATGCCAATTTTTGAGTAATCACAGATTATACTTCCAAATTTTATAGACTTTGTTTCTATTACTTTATTGTCATTCTGCAATTTAATTAAACCATAGTTATTCTTAAGATCGCTTGTGGTTGCCATTGCCCCAATATTAACCCAGCTACCAACGTAAGAATGCCCAATAAAGCCTTCATGATGTTTATTTGAAAAACTTTCCACAATAGAGGCCTCAACTTCACCACCAATCTTACAGAAGTGTTTAATTGTAGTCCCTCCCCTTATTCTTCCACTATCAATTGTGGAATTTTTCCCTATGTAAGCAGGCCCGTCTATTATCGAAAAGGATCTTATTAAAGCTCCTTTGTCTATTATTATAGGTCCACTTTCTGGCTGAATTGAAACAAACTGTTGAATTTTTGCTGTTTTATCTATATACACATTGTTGTTTGGTGAAACAAAGTTGCCATCATTTTTAATAAGATATGTTTCATACTCAATAATTTCAGAACTTTTGTTTACAATATCAACAAAACTATTAAGATAATATCCATTCTCTATCTCTTTAACTTTATATTTTGAACTCAATTTTTCTATTTCATTATTGATAATTAAATTAATTGTCTCAAAATCAACATTTTCAACTCTGAGATAAACAAATTTCCCTTCTTTTGTTAGCCCAAGCCTGTTTATCTGTGGAGAAAGGTTTTCAAAGGGTATAAATTGTGCATTTACAACGGTATGAACATTTTCGCCCTCTGTATATGCCTTATCTTTAAGATCAAGTTTTAAAAAAGAAAATGGCTCTTTTTCAAATCTTGGAGAATAAAGTTTGATAGAATGAAACTGCCTTTCATATCTTTCGTATGGTGTAAAAATTCCGCAACTTATGTCCCACAAAAACTTAGTATTTGCAAGAGGTAAAAAATTTTCCACTTCTTTTGTTTCAACAAGCAAAAATGACATAAAAGCTCCTTTAGTTCAAAGTTTAAGCAAATATTTTATAACAAAGATTGAATTTTATCAATAAAATTGAGGTTTACAAAAGAATGAGATTATCAATATGAACAACACTTGAGTGTGTATTTTCTATGCCGAGTATTTTTTCTATTTCTTCTGATTTCTTTCCCTTTATAAGTTCTATTTGCCTGCTATCATAATTGACAAGACCCCTTGCAATTTCATTCTGTTTGTCATCTAAAATTATCACTGTATCTCCATAGTCAAAATTTCCTTCTATAGCTTTTATTCCACTTGCAAGAAGGCTTTTATTTTTTCTTAATGCCTCTTTTGCACCATCATCAACTATCAATTTGCCTTTTGGCTTTTTACCCAAAATCCATTTCTTTTTGTGATTTAAAATTTTTGAAGAAGGTAAAAATAAAGTCCCTATAGAAAAATCTTTGAGAATCAAATTTAACCTATTCTTTTTGAACCCGTTGGCTATAATTACTGGAATACCACTCGCACAGGCAATTTTAGCTGCATTGAGTTTTGTGATCATTCCACCCTTTGCAAAGCTATTTTCAGGGTCTTTTGCATAAACTATATAATCTTCTATCCTTTCTACAATTCTTATAAGTTCTCTGTTATGTGAATTAAAATTCTTATATAAACCATCAGTATCAGTAAGCATTATATACATATCTGCATCTATTAGAAGGCTTACCAATGCTCCAAGAGTGTCATTCTGCCCAACCTTTATTTCTTCAGTAGCAACAGAATCATTCTCATTAATCACTGGAATAACTCCAAGTTCAAACATTGCTCCCATAGTGTTTTTTGCATTAAGATAAGTTTTTCGATTATCAAAAATATCCTGTGTTAATAAAACCTGTCCTATATTCATTCCTTTACTTTTAAATTCCTTCCTTAAAACTTCCATAAGAATAATCTGCCCCACCCCAGCAAGAGCTTGCTTTTCCGAAATTGATAGTTGCTTCTCTTCTCCATTGAAAATTTCATATCTTCCAAGCCCAATAGCTCCACTAACGACAAGAACTATATCTTTTATGGATTTTTTTAATTCAGAAATCTCTTCTACAAGATTTTTTATGTTCTCATAATTGATTGATTTTGTATCTGTAATCTGTTTTGTCCCAAGTTTTATAACCAGTTTATTTATCTTAATTTCTTTAGCTGGCAATTTGAATGTAAACATCTATCCCTCACTTTTTCTTAACATAAAATATGCTTACCGTATTTCCCATATTGTCACTATGTTGATTTAAATTTCTTGAATCAGGTACCCATTTATCATCAACAACAAAACAGTAAACATAGAGCCCCGGTTTAAATCTTAATCTTACACTGAATTCGCCTGCCCCTTTGAATTGAAGTGGAGTTTTATAAGGATTCCAGTTATTAAAATTCCCCACAAGATAGACATTTCTGGCTTTTGTATCATAATATCTGAATTCATAAATGTCCTTTTTAATCCACACTGGATTTTTGTTATCTGGAATTAAATCTTCTTCAAGATCAAAAAAAGATATTTTTTCACCATAACTATCAACTATGAAATTTGTATTTTGTGGGTCATTTATCCATACATCATCAACAAGAAATCTGTATTTATAATTTCCCTTCTCAAGCCTTTCATCCCATACATATTGCCACATATTTGTAGATTTTTTCTCCATAAGAAGAAGAGGTTTCCATTCTGTAAAATCCCCTGCTATTACAACTTTTTTTTCTTTTCCAGTTCCACGATAAAAAAATATGATTTTATCATCAAGAATCAAAGGAGAATTTATCCAGAATTCCGAAATTTCTTTAGAGAGCATTTCAAATTCTTTTTCTTTTGATATACCCTCTTTTATTTGTCCATAAGAAAATAAAGAAAGAAAAAAGAGAAAATAAAATATCTTTTTCATATTTTCCTCTTTATAGATTATAAAATAAATTTTATTTTCATTCAAAAATTGAGTTTTTTTATTTTTTCAAATAAAATTTAGCTATGGATATATTTATAATTACTGGTGCTTCAAAAGGTCTTGGCTTTTCAATTGTCAAAAATCTTTCAAGGTGTGATGATTGCAAAATTATTTGCATTTCAAGACACAAAAATGAAGAAATCGAAAAACTACCCTCAGGCAAAAATGTTGAAATTAAATTTTTTGAATTTGATCTTCTCAATCTTGAAAACATTGAAAAACTTGTTAAGGATATTTTTGCCTATGTTAATATTAAAAATTCCAAAAATATTTATCTTATAAATAATGCTGGAATAATAGCTCCACTCAAACCAATCACTGAACTCACTATGAAAGAAATCCTTGATAATATTTATATAAACTTCATTTCATCACTCGAACTTACTTCTTTTTTTCTCAAATACACAAATAATTCAAAAGCAAACAAATTTATTGTAAATATTTCAAGTAAATCAGCAGAAAATCCAATTAAACACTGGCTTTGTTATAGTAGTTCAAAAGCAGCTCTTGATAATCTTACAAAATATATATCCGTCGAATACTTAAAAAAATCAAATATAAAATCAATTTCTTTTCATCCTCCAGCTATGGATACTTCAATGAGAAAAGAAAATATTAAAGCAAAAAATATTTTTGAAAGAATATGGGATTTTATTTCCATAAGAATCTTAAAAAGAAAAAAGCTATATTCACCTGATGAGGTTGCTGAAAAAATTTTAAAAATACTTCTGGAAAAAAATTTTCATTCTGGATCAATAGTTGAAATTAAATAGCAAATTTGCCCTGATAAATATCTTTTTCTGTCAAATATTTCCTGAGTAAATTAATATTTGCTGTTTTATTTAATGTCCATAAAGGAGCTATCAAGTTATCTTTACTACAATCACCAAAAAGTCTGTGAAGAACAATATCTTGTGGCAAAATTGAAATTACCTTCCCTAAAATTTCTATATACTCCTCTAATTCAAGTAAGTTTATTTTTCCTTCTGTGTATAATTTTTCAATAGTTGTATTTCTTTCAACATATAGATGGTGAAATTTAAAACCGTTAACCCCTTCATCTACAAGAGTTTTAATGGTATAAATCATATTTTCAAGATTATCTTCTGGTAAAAGAAATATCAAATGAGCTACAATATTTATATTCTTCCTTTTTTTTGTTTTTCTTATTGCCTCAATAGATTGTGCTGAATTATGCCCTCTGTTGATAAATAAAAGAGAGCTGTCATTTAAAGTCTGGACACCGTATTCTATGATTAAAAATTTCTCTTTTGCAATTTCTTCAAAATAGTCAAGTTTCTCATCATCTATGCAATCAGGTCTTGTCCCTATAGAAATTCCTACCACATCAGGGTGTTCGATTGCTGGTTTGTAAATTTCTTTAAGTTTTGTAAGGTGAGCATAAGTATTTGAAAAAGCCTGAAAATATGCTATAAATTTTCTGGCTTTATTTTTAAATAATTTTAATCCATCTTCAATCTGTTCTTTAACACTTAAGGTAGAGTTTGTATAACTTGCTTTAGACCCAGTTGAAGAACAATAAATGCACCCACCTATTCCTTTTGTCCCATCTCTATTGGGACAGCTAAAACCTGCATCTATTGAAATTCTTTGAACCTTTTCTCCAAAAATTTTTTTAAAGTATTCATTTGCAGATAAATACCTTTCCATCATTCTTCACTTTTTTCATTAATTGACTTTATGATTGGATTTGGTTGGGCATTATAAACTCTCGAATAAGGCGGGACAGAATTTGTAAGCCACACATTTCCACCAATAATAGAATGATGGCCTATCCTTGTATCTCCACCAAGTATAGTTGCTCCAGCATAGATAATGACATAATCTTCAATATCTGGATGTCTTTTTATATTCTTTATTGGATTGCCACATTCATCAAGTGGAAAACTTTTTGCCCCAAGTGTTACTCCCTGATAGAGCTTAACATGATTCCCAATTGTACAGGTTTCTCCAATAACAACCCCTGTCCCATGATCAATAAAAAAATGAGAGCCAATTTTAGCACCTGGATGAATATCTATCCCAGTCTTTTGATGAGCAAATTCGGTCATTATTCTTGGAATTACAGGTACATTTTTCTCATAAAGAAAATGTGCAATTCTGTAAATAGTCAAAGCCTCAAGAGAAGGATAGCTTAAAATTATTTCTTCTTCAGATTTTGCAGCTGGATCACCACAATAAGCAGCTTCTATATCAGTTTGTAAAGTCTCTCTAATAGATGGTAGAGCCTCAAAAAGCTCTATGGTTATTTTATTTGCTGTTTCTCTGCAATTACATTCTTTGCATCCTTCCTGATGTTTTGTCTGACAATAATATTCAAAGGACTTTTCAAGCATATTTGCAAGGTCTATTGAGGCTTCTCTTAAACTATTTCCAATTATGATATTAAGCCTTGACAGATCTATTGGATGTTCATCATAGATTCCAGGGAATAATGCCCCCCTCAACTCTTTGATTATTCTATAAACCACCTCTTTACCAGCAAGCCCGATGGTATTTTCATCATAGAGTCTCTCTTTATTAATTTTTTCAAGTCTTTCACTGATTTTCGACAAATCCTTATTTAACCACTCGTTTAAATTCATATCACCCCTTCACCACAATATTCACCAGCTTATCCTTAACCGGTATAATCTTCACTATCTCCTTGCCTTCTATCCATTTCTTTACCTTCTCATCCTCCATCGCAATCTTTTTCATCTCTTCAATGTCAGTTCCTTTTGCCACATTAATAGTAGCTCTGAGTTTTCCATTAACCTGAACAACCATAGCATATTCTTCGTCGACTGTGAGTTTCTCGTCATAAGAAGGCCAACCTGCAAAGAGAACTGAAGGCTTTCCTCCAAGCATTTCCCACATTTCTTCAGTAAGAAATGGTGCAAAAGGATGTAAAATTCTTACAAAATCCTTCATCACATCTTTTGACAGCTTTTCCTCTTTAGCAAGCTCGTTAACAAATATCATAAGCTGGCTTATTGCAGTGTTAAACTCAAGCCTTTCTATTCTTTCTCCAACAAATTTTATTGTCTTATGTCTTAACCTGTTTATCTTATCAGATGGTTGAATATCTTCTATTGGTTTTTCAAAGAGTTTCCAGACCTTGTCAAGAAATCTCTTTATTCCTATTATTCCTGTTGTGCTCCACGGCTTATCAGCCCAGAGTGGTCCCATAAACATTTCATACATTCTGAAGGCATCAGCTCCATACTCAGCAATAACATCGTCAGGGTTTATGACATTTCCTCTCGATTTTGACATCTTTTCACCATTCTCACCAAGAATCATTCCCTGATTTCTTAATGCCATAAATGGCTCTGGTGTATTCATAATACCAAGATCATACAAAAACTTATGCCAGAATCTTGCATAAAGCAAATGCAATACAGCATGTTCTGCTCCACCGACGTAGAGATCAACTGGTAGCCAGTAGTTTATATTTTTCTTATCAGCTAAAGCCCTGTCATTGTGTGGGTCAGTAAACCTTATATAGTACCAGCAGCTTCCAGCCCATTGTGGCATTGTGTTTGTTTCTCTTTTGGCTTTGCCTCCACACTTTGGACAACTTGTATTAACCCAGCTTTCTATAGCGGCAAGTGGAGATTCACCTGTACCTGTAGGTTTGTAGCTTTTAACATCTGGAAGTTTTAATGGTAGCTCACTCTCAGGTAAAGCCACAATGCCGCATTTCTCACAATGCACAACAGGAATTGGCTCTCCCCAGTATCTCTGACGTGAAAAAACCCAGTCACGAAGTTTATATTGAACACTTCTTTTTCCAACCCCTTTTTTCTCAAGCCATTCAACAATGGCTTTCTTGAATTCAGAGGTTTTCATTCCATTAAACTCACCAGAATTTACAGCTATGCCATCTTCTACTTCAGCCTCTTTAAGCTCATAAAGTGTGCCATCCTTACTTACAACCTGTATGATTGGTAAATTAAATTTTTTTGCAAATTCAAAGTCTCTTTCGTCATGTGCCGGCACTGCCATAATAGCCCCAGTTCCATATCCCCAGAGAACATAATCTGCTACCCATATTGGAATTTTTGCACCATTCACTGGATTTATGGCATATCCACCAGTGAAAACTCCAGTCTTTTCTTTGTTTAAGTCAGTTCTCTGCAAGTCAGTTTTATTTGTTGCCTCTCTTACATATTTTTCTACTTCAGCCTTTCTATCGGGAGTGGTGATTTTTGGGACAAGCGGATGCTCTGGTGCAAGTACCATATATGTAGCACCAAAAAGTGTATCTGGTCTTGTGGTAAAGATTCTTATAACTTCATCAGTCCCATCGACCTTAAAATCAACCTCTGCTCCTTCACTTTTACCAATCCAGTTCCTCTGCATAAGTTTTATTGACTCATTCCAGTCAAGTAAATCAAGGTCATTTAAAAGTCTTTCAGCATAGGCTGTAATTTTTAAAACCCATTGTCTTATTCTTTTCCTTTCTATTGGTGTATCACATCTTTCACATTTGCCGTCCTTTACTTCTTCATTGGCAAGTCCTGTAAGACATTTTGGACACCAGTTAATAGGCATTTCAGCCTCATAGGCAAGTCCCTTCTCAAAGAGTTTTAAGAATATCCACTGCGTCCATTTGTAATACTCTGGATCACAGGTGGCAATTTCTCTATCCCAGTCATAACAAAAACCAAAGCTTTTAATCTGCTCTCTGAACCTATCTATATTCTTGTAAGTTGTTTCGGCTGGATGTGTCCCTGTCTGAATTGCATAGTTTTCTGCTGGAAGTCCAAAAGCGTCAAACCCCATAGGGTGAAGAACATTATAACCATTCATCTTTTTGTATCTTGAATAAATATCCGTGGCAGTATAGCCTTCAGGATGACCAACATGTAAGCCTGAACCAGAAGGGTAGGGAAACATATCAAGAACATATAGCCTCTTATCTTCAGGGTAAGATGGGTCTTCTGTTACTCTGTAAGTTTTGTTTTTTTCCCAGTAATCCCTCCATTTCTTTTCAATAGCTTTAAAATCAAAACTGTCAGCCATATATTCCCCTTATAAAAAAGTCTCAATTTATTATAATATAAATTTTTATTGTTGTAAAGGAGTTGACTTAGTGGTTTGTAATAAAAAATGGGTTGCCAAAGGCAACCCATTTTGAGGTTAAGATTACAATTTTGTAAACTTTATCCAGTTTATGTTCCAGCCACCAACAGGTGCATTTATACCAAAGGTATGTGTTCCAGCTGGAATATATACTGTATGTGAAATAGTAGTCCAATTTTGCCACCCGCCAGTATTTGGAATAGTAAGCGTGCCAAGCACTGTTGCACCACCATTAAGCTCAGCTCTGAGTTGACCTGTTCCGTAAATACTTGCAACTCTATATTCAATTCTATAGTTTCCTCCAGAGAAACTCCTTGCAGCGTAGCTCATCCAGTCATTGGCGTCTATCCATCCAACATTAAGCCCGCCTTCAGAACATGCTTCTGTCTGAACACCGCTCATATAACTATAATTCTCAGCTTCAATTGTCCAGCTTTCTGTAGGAGTAGTTGTTGTCTTCTGGTAAACTCTTACATAATCAACTTCCATTGTTGAAGGAAATACTGTTGAAGAGGTTGGACTACCGGGCCAATTGCCACCAACTGCCTGATTGAGTAAAATGAAAAATGGTGCTCTGAATTCAGAAAGATCTGCTGGCGTTATGTCAATAACATAATACTGTACACCATCTACTCTTGCCCTTATATATTGACTATCCCATTCTACTTCATAATCATGCCAGCTTGTAACCGTTGTAGAAGTACTTAATCCATAACTTGCATGTCCATTAGCATCCCAATGACAGGTAGCATAAACAGTATTTTGTCCATTAACATTTTCCATAATATCAATTTCTCCACATTTTGGCCATCCAACACTGTCAATATTATTTCCGAGCATCCAGAATGCTGGCCATATCCCCTGTCTATTACCTGAAGAAAGCCTTATTCTTGCTACAATTTTACCATACTGAAATGAAAATTTACCTTTTGTTTTAATTCTACCAGATGTATAAGCTGCGCCGCTGTAGTTCTCTTTAAGGGAAATAATCTTAAGAGTTCCAGAAGAAACTGTTACATTTTGAGTTCTGCTTGTGTAATACTGAAGTTCATTGTTTCCCCAACCACCAGCTCCAATGTCATAAACCCACTTTGAAGTATTAAGGGCTGTTCCATCAAATTCATCAGACCAGATTAAAGTATAACCTGTGGTATCATATGCCTTTGTCTCCACTTCTTTAACATCTGAAACATCATTAGCTTCAAAATTTCCAATATTACAGGAAACGAAAAATCCTGCAAATAATAAAATTAAAAAGAATTTTTTATACATAGCAACCTCCTTTCGATAACGTTAACGTAATTATTCGTTACCGTTATTAGTATATTGCAAATTTTATGCCATTAATAATTGAAATTTGTTTAATTAATTGTTTTGTAATGAATTATAAAATAATAGGTAAATTAAAATTTTTCATTTTGCACTTTTTATGTGCAGAATGCATAATTTTCTATGTGCGAGGTTTTGAGATTGTTTCGCCTTTCTCTATATTACAGGGAAAAACAACAGCCCGTTCTTTAAATTCAGACTTTTCCATTTTTTCAAAAAGAAGTTCTGCCGCCTTTTTACCCATTTCTTCAAGAGGTTGTTTGATGGTTGATAAGAGAGGATGAGAAAATTTTACCCAAGGAACACAATCAAAACCAATCACAGAAAAATCCTCTGGAATTTTATATCCCGATTTTATTGCCTCATTTATAAAGCCAAAAGCCATCAGATCATTCGCACAAACCACTGCTGTTGGTTTATCTTTAAGTTTCAGTATTTTTCTACAGGCTTCTATTCCACTTTCATATAAAAAGTTTCCCGAAAAAATCCAGTTTTTGTTTATTTCTATTTTGTATTTTTTCATAGCAAGCAGGAATCCCTGATATCTTTCAATAGCATCAGTTTGATTTTCAGGACCTTTTATAAATGCTATTTTTTTATGTCCTTTTTTAACTATTTCTTCTACACCTTTAAGCATAGACTCCTTATTTTCAGAATCTATATAAGATATATTCATGTTATCTACTTTTGTTCCCACAATTATATATGGTAATTTTTTTTCAATTATTTCTTTTAATTCTGGATGATTAATATCTGGAGCTATTAAAATTACACCATCAACCTTTGATTCATAATATAGCTTCAAGTAATCAAGTTTTTCATAATCATGACTGTATATCTTTATAAGAAAATCATAGGATTTTTCAATACAAACTGCTTCAATTCCTCTCATTATGCCTGCAAAGTAGGGATTATCATAGGTTATACCTTGAGAGGGACCAATTATACCGATAATGTGTGATTTTTGTTTTACAAGTCCTCTGCCAAAAATATTTGGATAATATTTAAGTTCTTTTACTATTTTTAATATTTTTCTTTTTGTTTCTTCACTAATATCTGGTTTGTTGTTTAAAGCTCTTGAAACAGTCATTGGAGATACACCAGCGATTTTAGCGATATCTCTTATTTTTACTTTATTTTCGATTTTCATAGGAATATCATAGCAAGTTTTTGAAAAAAAGTCTAAAAATATCTCATTTACTTGACGGTAATACAAATGATTGGTATAATATATAGAAAAATTTTTGGGTGGTTTAAATATGAAGACTATTAT
>JBBFLL010000029.1:0-21661 GCA_037479045.1 Brevinematales bacterium
CAACTTTCATCAAATATCTCTTAGCTAAAAAATATCTCTACTTCAGCTTTATCAAATATCCTGAACCGCTTAGAAAACACATATACACAACAAATATGGTCGAAAACTTGCATAGCAGAATAGAATTAATTAGAATAAATTCTGGTGGACATTTTCAGTCTACAAAAACAGCAGAAATTTCAATATTTTTGACCGTGGAAAACTTGAAGAAAGGTAAATGGTTTAAACCTCTACCAGCTTTCAGAGAGGCTTTATATGAAATTAATCAGCTTTTCGCTACAAGGTTTTATAAAGAGACACAAAATTTTGTATAAGTCTCGAAGAGATTGAAATTAAAGTTTCAAGTCCTTCTCCAGTCTTTTTTACCTGCTTTATATATTTAAATATGTCATCTAACGATAGTTTATCATAAGTTTTATCTGAGTTGCTATTACCAATGCTTATACCTCCATTACCGTGGTCAGGAACAACAATCACCACTGTATTTTTATTGGTTTTTGCAAATTCTTTTGCGACTCTTACTGCTTCATCGAATGCAAGAATGTCAGATATAACACCAACAGGGTCATTTGCATGTGATGCCCAGTCTATCTTGCTTCCTTCAACCATTAATATGAAACCGTTGGTATTTTTTGACAAAATTTCTATAGCCTTTGATGTCATTTCTGAAATGGAAGGTTCATCTTCACTTCTGTCGAAATCATAACTCATTGCTTTTGGTGTAAAAAGTCCCCATACTCTTTTAGTATCCTTTTTCAAATTAAATAGTTGAGTTCTGTTAGAAATGAAGGTATAATTTTTCTTTACTACCTCAAGAAGGTCTTCTTTATCCTTTCTTGCCTCTTTCGTCAAAAAATACCATCCACCACCAAAAACAACATCGAGCCCAGCATGAACCTGTTGTTCAGAAATTTCATCATAGAAACTTCTGTCTTTTGAATGAGCTGAAAAATCTGCTGGAGTTGCATGTGGTAGTTCGCAGGTGAAAACAAGGCCAGTTGCTTTCCCTTTAAGACGTGCTGCTTCAAAGATGTTTGCTATCGGTCTATTTTCTTTACCTTTTATTACTTCAGGAACAAGTGGCATACCTGCTTTTTCAGGCATAACACCAATATTTTTTGTTACAGCTTTATATCCACAAGCATAAGCTGTAGCCGCTGGCGCTGAATCTGCTATGACAGCATCAGAACTATAAGTTCTTACAAGGCCACATATCAATTCATCCATGGCAAGTGGAGTACCACCTTTATACCATCTCGCGAGAGTATAACCACCTATACTCATACCATCAGGAATAAGAATAATAATGTTTTTAACTACTGGCTGATTTTTTTGTGCTCCCCATATTGCTCCAAAAGAAAGCAATAAAACTAAAAATATTCTTTTCATAGATTCCTCCAGAATTTTAAAAATTTACTTATTTTATATTTTATTAGTTAACATATTTTAAAGTTAAAATTAATATTTTAAAAATTTTGACAAAATTCATTAAAAAATTATAATATGATGGAGTTTAAAAATGTATTTTATAAGTGAGCATCATATATTTTTATTCCTTGTTCAGGTTTTTATTATTCTCTTGCTTGCAAGGGTGAGCGGTGAAATTTTTAAGAAATTTAACTGGCCATCTTTGACTGCAGAACTACTTGTCGGTATAATTCTTGGGCCAACAATACTTGGAAGATTTTTTCCAGAGATTTCTTCTATTTTATTTCCCGATGATATTCTTCAAAAGAATATGCTTGAAACTATTGCATGGGTGGGATTGTTTTTTTTGCTTCTTGATACAGGACTTGAGATAGATTTTTCATCTGCTTTAAGGCAAAAGGGTAGTGTTTTAGTTATTGCTTTTGCGGATATTTTGATACCTATGATAATTGCTTTTGTGCCGACTTTGTTTATTGGTAGTTCGTATCTTGTTGATCCATCAAGAAAGATAGAGTTTTCGCTTTTTATAGCAACTGTTATGACGATAAGTGCTATGCCTGTAGCTTCAAGGGTTATGCATGATCTTAATATTCTTAAAACTGATATGGGATTTTTGACTATTTCTGCTTTAGCTGTTAATGACTTTACTGGCTGGATCTTATTTACCATAATACTTGCTATTTTTACTCAAAGTGGGTTGAGTTATGCTGGTATTTTTATGATTTTTTTTGTTACTTTTTTATTTTCAGTAATAGCGTTAACTTTTGGAAGAAAAGCCTCAAACAACATTGTCGATCTTTTTCAAAAATATAAATTTCCAGAACCAGCTTCTTCGTTTACCTTTGCCTGTCTTAGTGGTTTTCTATGCGGGGCTATAACTCAGAAACTTGGTATTCATGGACTTTTTGGTTTCTTTGTTGCGGGTGTAATGGTGGGTGAAGCAAAAAATATTAAGGAGAATACAAGAAGTATAATTTCTCAAATGGTCCATTCACTTTTTGTTCCTTTGTTTTTTGTAAATATTGGTCTTAAGATTGATTTTTTGAAAGGGTTTGATTTTTTTATAGTTTTGTTTATGGTTCTGGTAGGAATTTTTGGAAGGTATATTGGAGCGTGGCTTGGAGCTTTATTTGTAGGAATTGACAAATACGAACGAAATCTTATAGCCATAGCTCATACCCCGGGTGGTATGATGGAGATAGTTGTTGCATTACTTGCCTTTGAGATGAATTTAATTACTCAACCAATTTTTGTTGCGATAGTTATAAGTGCTATATTTTCAAGTGTGATTATGGGACCTTGGATGAGTCATTCACTTAAGAAGATGAAGGATGTAAATCTTTTAGATTATTTAGACTTTAATAATTGTATTGATATTCTTGAGAAGGGCGAGAAGGAAGATATTTTGAGAAAAATCTTGCTTAATGTTTCTGAAGTAGTAGATATAAATGTCAATGAGACATTGAGTGTTTTCTTAAAGAGAGAAAGAGAGTTTTCCACGGGTATAGGCAATAATGTTTCAATACCTCACATTATAACAGATAAGGTTGAAAAGCCTGTTCTTTCGTTTGCTCTGGTGAAAGAAGGTGTGGAATGGAACTCTCCTGATGGTAAAGATGTTAATTTTATATTTTTGTTAATTTCTCCTGAGAAAAATAGAGAATTACACTTGAAAATTTTATCAAAAATTGCCATTAAGATGAAAGATGATTCTGTAAGATGCAACATTTTTGAGTCAGAGAATTTGAGAGAATTAAAAAAGAATCTGAAAAAACTTTTTAATTGATTTTTTTAAGATATATTAATGTCCAGTCATCTTTCTGATAAAAATCTTTTCTATAATTTTCGAGTTCTTTAAATATGTCTTCAATTATATTTTCTGAAGATTTATTTTTATTTTTTATAATCAAATTTGCTACTCTGGTGATTGAAAACTCTTCTCCAGAATAGTTTGTTTGTTCAATAATTCCATCTGTAAGGAAAATACAAGCCTCTATGTCTTTTAAAGTTATAGCATTTTCTTTTACGTTATATTGCTCTGTAATGCCAATTGGAAGATTATTATCGTTAATTTTAAGTTGATAAAATTTATTTTTCTTTAATACGTAAAAATGAGAATGTCCTGCATCTATGAATTTTATAGTATTCTCTTCAACTTCACAGAATATTCCAGTGAGATATTTTTCTCCATCAAAGAGAGAAAAGAGTTTTTCGTTTAAATTTTCGACGAAGTTTTTTATTCCTTTTGAAAAATCATAACTATCGGCAATTCCTTTCAGTAAAGATGTAACAAGCGAAGCTGCATAACCTTTTCCCGAAATATCTGCAATAAAAAAATAAGATTTATTTTCAGTTTGTTTAAAATAATAAAAATCTCCCCCAATTCCGAAAGCCATTTTGTTTATTGCTGATAATTCAAGATTTTTGATTTTAAGGTTTATTTTCTCTGGAATTATTTTTCTTTGAACAAGATATGCTGTGTTGATATCAAGCTGGACTATCTTTGAAAAGTAAAGTAATAAATCTCTTGTTGAAAATGTCCCCACTGGTTTGCCATTTTCGTCAATAGCTATATAATATTTTATTTCTGGAGAAGATAAATCAGATTTTATTTCATTAATAAGGCTGAAAATATCTTTGTATACGAAGAATGTATTTGATTCTTTGACAAAATCTTTTATCTTTTTCAAAAGAAATATGTCTTCTGATATTTCAGAGGTTATGATATTAAACAATTCTCTTCTGATTATGATACCTTTTATTTCATTCTTTTCATTTATGACTGTAAGAGATAGCAATTCTGGATAGAGTTCAAGTTTTTCAAGCACATCGCTTAAAAATTCTTCTTCATACACATAATACTGGCTTGATATTATAAACGATATTGTGCCAAAAATTTTTTTTGGTGGTTCAAATTTTTTCAAATTTAATTCTTCTTTGTTCTTTTCAAAGGAGAGTTCAAAGATATCCATCATAGTATTTCCTTTTTCTTTGGAATTATGAGATTAAATTCACAGAATTGACCTGTCTCATTTTTTATTACAATTTTACCATTAAGTTTTTTTATCCATTCATATACTATGTCAAGTCCTACACCTCTTCCAGCGTCTAAGTTTGTATTTTCCATTGTGGAAAAGTTTTTTAAAAATATAAATTCTATGAGTTTTTCTCTTGCTATGTTGTCGTCTGGTTTGATGAGGTTTCTTTTAATAGCTTTTTCCTTTATTTTTTCGTAGTTTATACCCTGTCCATCGTCCCTTACCGAGACATAAAAATTGTTATCATCTTCTGAGGTTATTAATTCTATTATTCCATATTCGTTTTTACCTTTTTTTGTTCTGTCTTCTTCTATACCATGAACGATTGAATTTTTAACAAGCTGGATGAGTATGTCGTTAAGTATCTTTCTTAAAGATTTGGGTATTATTTCTATGTTAAATCTATCGGTTATGAGTGATATTTTTTTGTTATGCTCTTTTGAGAGATTTTCGACAAATTTTTTAATCGAGTAGATTGTTTTTTCTTTTGTTCTTGAATCGTCAGTATTGAATTTTTTAAGTCTCTCTATCAATGTATCAAGTTTTTTTGATAATGCGTGAAGTTCCGAAAGCTCTATAATTAATGGGACAAAATCATCTGTTGTTAAGTTTGGTTTATTTTTTATATCTTGAATTATATCTTCTATCTTATGAATTTTGTTGTAAATAAAGTTTAATTCAAGTAATCTTGCGTTTCCCTTTATGGTGTGCATATATCGGTATATCAAATCTATATTTTCTTTTATAGTTTCAAAATCATTTTTTTCTAAAATTGTGTTTATAGTTACGATTTTTTTCTTTAAATCTAAAACGAAATCGTAGAATATTTCATAATCTATATGAAGTATTTTGTATATCAATTCCATTTCGCTTTGTGTTTGCATTTGATTTTTTTCTTTTTCTTTTTCTAAAATCACGGTTTGGGTTTCGTCTTTTATTATTAACATAAGTCTTTTTATTTTTTCTTCTTCAATTATTCTTATTATTTTGAAGGAAAGGAACTTGCTATGGTTTTCTTTTTCATTAAAGAAGAAAAATTCTATCCTTTCGAGAGGATTTATGTTTCTTAATACATTTTCTTTCACGTTTATATCGAAACATAGCTCAAGATAGTCTTTTATGTTTTTGAATATTTTTTCTGAAATGTGTTTTTGTAATACATCAAGTAGATTTTTATTTTCAAGGTTTTTTTCTTCTAAAATTGTTTCAAGATGTTTTGAATATGCAGGTGATACTGTGAAATCTTCATTTAACAATAGCAAGCCTTCTCCAATGTTATCCAATATCTGCAAATAATCAGACTTTGCAACAACGTTTTTTTCAATTTCATCGAGAGCCTTGTTGTAATAATGTGCAATAACTCCCAGTTCTGAAAAAGGTTCTTCTTTTACACGATGCTTTAAATTTCCAGTTGTTGCCTGCAATTGTATAGTTTTTAATAATTCATAGCCCTCTGTTTTTGCACCATGTTCTGCATAATTTAATCCTATTTCTTCTTCTTCTGGTCTTACTCTTATTTTCATAATTTTGTTTAATAAATAAAGGAAAGAAAAAGATGTTAAAAATGTCCAGCTTCCAATAGATGCAATTCCTATCAATTGAATTTTTAATTGTTCTTTAAAATTAAGACCTGTTCCAAGCAAATCAGCTTTTCCAAAGATAGAAACTGCTATCGTTCCCCAGATTCCAGCTCCGAGATGGACTGGAATTGCACCAACAGCATCGTCTATTTTGAATTTAATGAGAATTGATGAAGAGACAATTGTTATTAACCCCCCAATTGCTCCAATAATCAAAGCACTGATTGAAGTTACTGCATGACAATTTGCGGTTATAGCTACGAGACCGCCTAAAGCTCCATTTATAGCAAATTCCACATTAAATTTTCTTTTTATAAGATAACCAGCTATCAATGTGAAAATCATTCCTGAGGCGGAAGCAAGAAAAGTATTTATAAGGATTTTTGGTACATTGTCATTAAAAGAAAGGGTACTACCACCATTAAAACCAAACCATCCAAACCATAGTACGAAAACACCTGCTATTGCAAGAGGGATATTGCTTGCTGTAAATTTGACTTCTCCAGTTGATTGGTCAAATATATCCTTTCTTGGACCTACAATCAATAAAGCTGCAAGTGAAACCCAGCCACCTACACTATGGACAACAGTAGAACCTGCAAAATCAACAAAACCAAGTTTTCCAAGCCAGCCAGTGGAAGAACCATCATAAGCACCACCCCATGCCCAGTGTCCTGCAACAGGATAGATAATTAATGACATAAATAAAGTAGAAAGTAAATAAGCTGAAAATTTCATTCTTTCTGCCACTGCTCCAGAGACTATAGTTGCTGCAGTGCTACAAAAAACCACCTGAAATAGAAAAAAAGTTGTATCCCAGACTGAATTAAGATGGAAGAAGAATAAATTTGACCCAAAAATTCCACTTTTTGAAGTTCCAAACATCAATGCAAAACCAATACACCAATATATTATGGCCGATATTCCAAGATCAGTGAGATTTTTCATAGCCACATTTATTGAATTTTTGCTTCTTGTAAGTCCTGCTTCAAGCATAGCAAAACCGGGCTGCATAAAAAATACTAGAATTGCTGAAATATTTACCCAGAGGATGTCTGTCAGAGTTTTTTCCATTATATTCCCTCCTCAAGGCCAGCTACAAGATAGGAAGTATGGTTTTTCCATTTTATAGGTATGACAAAAACAGGAATTGGTATTTTTATCCTGATTTCTGTTTCTTTGCCTATACAGACTATTGGAACGGATATTAAAAAATGTTCCCCATAAAAATCTCTCAGATTGCCTGAAATGGTGTTTGATATTTCTCCTACAAGGTCAGCAAGGGTAAAAGTGTCGGGATTTTCGTTGTTTCCAAAAATTTCTTTGTATAATTCTAAAAGCATTTCCTTTGAGGCTGTAAAATATACAGCCCCTTTTTTCAAACCTGATATTCCGATTATTCCAGTCATATCCTGTATTATTGAACTATGTTCTTCTTTAAGGAAAGGGACGCCAGTTTCAGGCTTTGCTTTTGATACAGTCGTAAAATAGTCATTTATTACACTTAAAAAATAACTTATTTCCTTAGGATTCATATAATTCTCCATTAATTAATAATTTCTTCTATAAGTGCTTTGATTTCGAGTTTTAAGTCATCACCTATGAAAGGTTTTGGTATAAAACTTGAAGCACCTAATTTTATGGCTCTCATTGCTGTTTCTTTATCTTTTAAAGCACTTATTACTATTACTTTGCTTTCAGGATGAATTTGTTTCATTCTTGTAAGGCATTCAAGTCCGTCCATTTCAGGCATTGTAATATCGAGAGTGACTATTTCTGGTTTAAAAATCTTAAATATTTCAAGCGCTTCTCTACCATTTGAAGCTGTTCCCACTACATTAAGTTTGAAATCTCTGATTAAAGATTCAATTATCTTTCTTACAACACCAGAATCATCAACAATAAGAATTTTCAACTCTTCCATAATTTGGCCTCCTCTCTTATCATTAAGCAAATAATGTGCCATTATTATTTGAAAGAAAGTTAAAAATAATTTGAGGCTTGTAGATTCTGAACAATCTATAAAATTTTTTTATAATTTTGAAAAATGAAATTTATTGAATTGCTATTTTTTTAGTAAAATTGGAATATTTTTTCTATTTTTTAGGCAGTTTTTTTGATAGTTTTTATGTGAAGTTTCAATGTTTTTAAGGATGGAATGATTTTTGCTACATAATTGGTCAAGGAGGTTTCTATGTTGAATAGAAAAAGTATCTTGTATATTGTGGGAGTATTTCTTTTGCTTTTGAGCACAAAGATGTACTCAGTTAGCTTTGGTGCCTGGGGAGGTATGACTGGAAAAGGTAAATTTTTTGTAAATCCTATATTTTACTCAACTTTTGATCCAGTTGTTGGCCTTGATCTTGTAAGTGGCTATGGTTTTACTGACAATTTTGATTTGCTTGTGAATTTGTCTACGATTGGTTATGCTGAGTCAACTTTTGCATGGGGTGGAGCTTGGTTAATGCCAAGATATGATCTTGGAAGTTTGGGAATACTTGGTTATAATATTCTTGGGCTGATTTTAGGTTATTCTACTGAGTTTTATGGGGGATTACAGTATCATACATCTTTAAATTTTGTTCCAAACTTTTTTATTGAGATTAATGCTTTTGGAACGTATTATGGTTCTGGAACCTTCAGTTATGGTGGAATTATAGCTCCTGTATTAAAATTTGTTGATATGTTTGGCATCTATTTTGAAACTGATTTGACTATTGCAGGAGAAGAGTTTGTTTATGATTTTGTCCCCGGTATTGATCTTAATTTTGGAAGTGCAGGAGAATTAAGCATAGGTTATAAGATAATCTCACAGACTATTGGTGCGTGGTATTTTGTCGCATTTTGATTTTCTGGAGGAAATAGATGATTTTAATTCTTAAAAATGAGACGAATGAGGGGCCTGGACTTCTTAAGGAAATTCTTGATGAAGAGCTGATTGATTATAAAATAATAGATCTTGACAGAAATGAGAAGTTGCCAGAAAGTTATGATTTTTCGGCATTGATTGTTTTAGGTGGGCCTGATAGTGCAAATGATGAAACTGATAAGATAAAAAGAGAGCTTGATTTTATTCTTGGTTGCGTAGTGAGAAGAAAACCATATTTTGGTATATGTCTTGGCATGCAATTGCTTGTCAAAGCTCTCGGTGGAAAAGTAATGAAAGCTCCACTTAAAGAGATAGGTTTCAGAGGTCCTGATGGTAATTTTTTTGAAGTTGAGTTAACTGATAAGGGTAAAAATTCTTTGATATTTAAAGGTATGGGTTCAAAATTTATAGTTTTTCAGCTTCATGGAGAAACAGTGGAGTTAACTCCTGAAATTGATTTACTTGCTACTGGAAGATTTGTCAAAAATCAGGCAGTTGGTTATAAAGATTTTGCGTTCGGGATACAGTCTCATTTTGAAGTTACAGAGGATTATTTTAAAATGCTTGTTCAAGAAGATGAAGATTTGAAAAAACTCGATAGAGAAAAACTCTTTAAAGATTTTTATCTTATCAAAGATAGTTACATCAACACTGGAACTATCCTCTTCTCTAATTTTCTAAAAATGCTTTAACTTAACGGGGCTTTCAAAGGCTTTTATAGGACAATGAAAGCCCCGCAAAAAATATTATTTTCTTTCATCAATCATTGCTGTCATTTCAGCTTCAGCACATAGTTCGCCATTTACTTTTGCAAAGCCCTGAAATTTTGCGATTTTACCACCAAGTTTTATTATTGAAATTTCATACTCAAGCTTATCCCCCGGTAAGACCATTCTTCTGAATTTTGTTTTATCAATCATCATAAAGTACATAAGGTTTTCTTTGTTTGCGTTTTCTGGATTTTTTGCTTCAAGGATTTTTAATGCAATAAATCCAGCACATTGAGCCATTCCTTCTACGATGAGAACTCCCGGGTATATTGGTTTACCGGGAAAGTGTCCCTGAAAAAACCATTCATTCATTGTAACATTTTTGTATCCTTTTCCACCATTTTCTGTAATTTCAGTAACTTTGTCAACAAGTAGAAAAGGGAATCTGTGTGGCAGATATTTCATTATTTCTACTATATCGTATTCTTTCTGAACTTCGCTCATATAATTCTCCTCTCTATTAATATTCTATAAAAGATCTTATAGTTATAGATGGTTCAATTTTATTGACAAGCCCACTTATTACATTTCCATATCCTACTTCTATAGCTGTATTTACACCTTCTTTTTTAAGAAGTTTTACTATGTCTATCCAGAGAACCGGGCTTTTCATCTGTTTGTAAAGTAGTTCTTTTACGTTTGTTTCATCAAGAATACCTGCGGTTGCGTTTGATATTACTTTACAAATAGGCTTTTTAAAACTTATGGTTTCAAGATATGATTTGAATTCTTCGGCAGCCTTTTCCATAAGCTGTGAGTGAAAAGCTCCACTGACATTGAGTTTTAAAACCCTTTTTGCTCCAGCTTCTTTAAGTTTAATTTCTGCAAGATCAATTCCTTCTTTAAGTCCAGAGATGACTATCTGACCGGGTGCATTAAAGTTTACAGGTGCTACATATTTTTCTTTTGAAATTTCATTACATATTTCTATAACTTTTTCACTATCGAGGCCTAACACAGCAGCCATACCACCTTTACCTTCTGGGTCTGCTTTAGCCATTAATTCGCCTCTTTTTCTTACAAGTTTTAATGCAGTTTCAAAGTCAATCATTTCTGCCGATAAAATTGCAGAGAATTCTCCAAGAGAATGACCTGCTACAAAATCTGGCTTTAAGCCTTTTTCTTTAAGAATTAAGTTTGCAATATAACTGTATGTAAGAATTGCCACCTGTGCATTTTCTGTTTTTGTGAGTTCTTCTTCTGGACCTTCAAGACAGAGTTTTAAAAGATCAAAACCAAGAATTTCTTTGGCGGTGTTGTAGATTTTTTGAGCAATGTTTGTTTTTTCAATTAAATCTTTTCCCATTCCTACTTTCTGGGATCCCTGTCCGGGAAACAAAAAAGCAAGCATATTAACTCCTTCTCTAAAAAATTTTGCCATTTAGCATAAAATAAAAAATTTTATCTGTCAAAAAAAATAGTTTTTTAATTGTTATTAAATTAATGATACTAAAAAGTTATCTAAAGATTTAAATTTTGGGAAATGGTGATAATGAAAAATTTTTTATTTGCCATAGATATTCAATTTTTCTTATAAAATAATAAGTTAAAGAAACACATAATTTAAATATTTGACATTTTTTCCTGTGCGGTTAAAATATATTTGAGATAAAAATAAAGAAAATTTTTTTATCACTCCTGAATTGGGGGATAGAGAGGAGTATGGGAGAGGAGAACGGCAGAGTACAAAGACTGTGAAAAGATAAAATGCCTTATGATAAATAATTTTTTAGCTTTACCCCAAAGATCTAATAATGCATAGTTGCCCAAGATAAAAATAAAATGTATATCGGGAAAACTTAAATATGGCAGAGAAAGAAGCAAAAGCACGGATAAAAATAAACAAACTTCTTGAAGAAGCAGGCTGGCGTTTCTTTGATAATGAAGCTGGCAGGGCAAATATTCTTCTTGAAAACAATGTCAAGCTTACAAAAGAAAAATTAGATGAGTTTGGAGAAGACTTTGAAAAAACCACAAATGGTTTTATTGATTTCTTACTTCTCGATGATAAAGGCTTTCCATTTATTGTCTTAGAAGCGAAAGCTGAGGATAAAAATCCGCTATTTGGCAAGGAACAGGCTCGCAGATATGCTATTTCACAAAATTGCCGTTTTGTAATCCTTTCAAATGGGAACATTCACTATTTCTGGGACTTAGAAAGGGGTAATCCTCACATTATCAGCCGTTTTCCTTCTCCTGAAACAGTAAAGGGATATTCTGCTTTTAAGCCAGACATAAACAGTTTAATAAACGAAACAGTTAATGAAGATTACATAGTTCTGACACAAAAACCAGATTATATGAAAGATCCTTCTTACATTAACGAAGAAACCCGAAAAAATTATATTGAATCAAACAAACTCAGATTTTTAAGAGATTATCAGATTCGTGCAGTCAATTCAATTCAGAATTCAGTAAAAGAAGGGAAAGACCGCTTTCTTTTTGAAATGGCTACAGGAACCGGAAAAACACTTGTATCTGCAGCGGTAATCAAGTTATTCCTGCGGACCGGAAATGCACGACGGGTCTTATTTCTGGTAGATCGGCTTGAACTTGAGGATCAGGCATATAAAGCATTTGTCGCTTATCTTAAAAATGACTATAAAACGGTTATTTACAAAGAAAACCTTGACGATTGGCGGAAAGCAGAAATTGTTGTTTCAACTATACAGACTTTTTTATCCAAAAACCGTTACAAGCGACTCTTTGCTCCAGATGATTTTGATCTTGTAATTTCGGATGAAGCTCATCGCAGTATTGGCGGAAACAGCAGAGCGGTTTTTGAATACTTTATAGGATACAAACTCGGTTTGACGGCAACTCCCAAAGACTATCTGAAAAATATCGATACCGAAGAACTCGGTGAAAACGATCCGCGTCAACTTGAACGCCGTCTTCTGCTCGATACTTATAAGACCTTTGGTTGTGAAAACGGCGAGCCTACTTTCCGCTATTCACTTGTTGATGGTGTGAAAGATGGTTTTCTTGTTAATCCAGTTGTTGTTGATGCGAGAACAGAAATCACTACACAATTACTTTCTGATCAGGGTTATTCGGTTATTTCACAAAATGATGAAGGCAAAGAAGTAGAAGAAACCTTTATACATAAGGATTTTGAGAAAAAATTCTTTTCAGAGAACACAAACAGAGCATTCTGCAAGGCGTTTATGGAAAATGCCTTGAGAGATCCTATTAGCGGAGAGATTGGGAAAACAATTGTCTTTTGTGTTTCACAAAATCATGCGGCAAAAATTACTCAGATTCTCAACGAAATGGCTCATCAAATGTTTCCGGGTAAATACAACTCTGATTTTGCCGTTCAGGTTACTTCACAAATTGCCGACGCCCAGCAGTTCACCATCAATTTTACAAACAACAGGCTTTCAGGTACCGCGAATTTTAACCCATCATACAAAACCAGTAAAACTCGTGTTTGTGTAACTGTAGGGATGATGACAACTGGTTATGACTGCCCGGATATACTCAACCTTTGCCTTATGCGACCAATTTTTTCACCAACTGATTTTATTCAGATTAAAGGCAGAGGTACACGTAAGTATAATTTTACAAACGATATTATTGACCCGCAATTGAAGACTCAGATTGGAGAAAAACAAAAAGAGAATTTCAAAATGTTCGATTTCTTTGCCAACTGCGAATATTTTGAAGAAAAGTTTAATTATGATGAAGTGCTCAAACTGCCAAAACCAGGTACCGGAAGCGGAGATGGCACAGAAGCACCTCCACCTCCTTCAGGTTATGAATCTACACGAACAGACTCAATATTAACAGTCGCAGAAACTGTTGTTGGTCTCGACGGAATGAAGATTGACAGAATGTACTTTGAAAAATTTGAAAAGACAGTTCTTGAGCATCCAGTACTTAAAGAGCAGGCAGAAGCAGGTAAATGGGATGAACTGATGGAATATCTTGAAAAACATATTCTTGATAAACCAGAAGAATTTTTCACACTCGAAAAGCTCAGGAAATCTATCCACATTGACCGCCGGGTTTCCATGAGGGAAATTATTGAAAAGATATTTGGCATGATTCCCTACTTTAAGACAAGAAATGAACTTTTGGATGAGGAGTTTGATAAGTTTGACAGCAGGTATCTGCCAAAAGAAGAATATTTTACTTATGCAAAAACTGTTTTCAAGGCATACATCCTTGATGCGGAATTCAGGGCTATTATTGACAACAAAAATTTTGCTCTCCTGAATATTTCACCCTACGGTGAGGCATTCAAGAAATTGCCGGATGAATTACGAAAAGCAATTCCGGAATACATTAAAGACTTTGTACCACTTAACAAATTTGTGGCATAATGAATTGGAGTAAGGTTATGGATCAATTTTCATTAAAACCGTTGCCTCCAGAGTATGATGTAGAAACAAAGCCCATACTCAAAAAACTTGCAAGTGCACACAGATATCTTGCGGAGTTGAAAGGTGTTGCAAAAACGATTCCTAATGTAAATATCTTGCTCAGCACACTTCCGCTGCTCGAGGCAAAAGATAGTTCAGCAATAGAAAATATCATTACAACTCATGATGAAATTTATCAGAATGATTTATTCGAGAATCTCATCGAAAATCCTGCGGTAAAAGAAGTTCAACGTTATTCCAGCGCTGTTATTAAGGGATTCGAGAGAGTAAAAAAAGAAGGACTCTTAACCGGTAATATAATACTGTCTATTCAAAATGAAATTATAGAAAATAACGCTGGATACAGAAGATTACCAGGTACTGAATTAAAAAACACATCCACCGGACAAACTGTTTATGTTCCGCCTCAATCATACGATGAAATTTCAGAATTGATGAAAAACTTGGAACTTTATATCAATAATGATGATTTGCATCCTGTGGATCCATTGATTAAAATGACAATCATTCATTATCAATTTGAATCTATACACCCTTTTTATGATGGCAATGGTCGTACTGGAAGAATTATAAATATCTTATACCTCATTTTGAAAGGCTTGCTGGACTTGCCGATTCTATATCTGAGCAACTACATAATAAGTACTAAATCGGACTATTACCGCCTGTTACAGGAAGTAAGAGAGAAAAATAATTGGGAAGAATGGATAATCTATATGTTACAAGGGGTTGAACAGACCTCGCGGGGCACTATATACCTGATCAGTGAAATAAATAAACTTATGCAGCGCTATAAACAGGAAATCAGAAGCAGATACAAATTTTATTCGCAGGATTTACTGAATAACCTTTTTAAACACCCTTATACCAAAATCGAATACCTTGAACATGATTTAAACATTCATCGCCAGACAGCATCCAGCTATCTGCAACAACTGGTAGAAGGTGGGTTTCTGAAACTCGAGAAAATTGGAAAATATCACTTTTATATAAACGAACCTCTTTTTTTATTGTTTAAAAATTTCAATTTAAATAGCATAAAGTGATTTTTTTTGAAAAATTCGACATGTCAATTACGATATGTCGAATTTTTTTGATTTTTTCGACATGATGAGATAACAGGAGTTTATATGTTAGATAACGAAACCAAACGCCGCATTGACACCGCCCGTGATATCCTGGTGGGCAAGGTGCCAGACCCTAAAAGTCAGGTGGAGCAAATCACAATTGCGCTCGTGTATAAATTCATGGACGACATGGACAAAGAAGCGGTAGAGATGGGAGGAAAGCCGAGCTTTTTTACCGGCGATTATGAACGCTATGGCTGGAGCAAAATCTTTGACCCCCGCATGGGCGGCTTTGAAATGCTCAATCTCTATGCCGAAGCCATTACCCGCATGAGCCAGAACCCTAAACTACCAGAGCTTTTCAGAAATATTTTCAAAAACGCCTATCTCCCCTACCGTGACCCAGAAACCCTTAAACTTTTCCTTAAAACCATTAATGAGTTTAAATATGACCATTCGGAACGTTTAGGCGACGCTTTTGAGTATCTGCTTTCGGTTTTAGGCAGTCAGGGTGATGCAGGCCAATTCCGCACCCCGCGGCATATTATCGATTTTATGGTGCAGATTGTGAACCCTCAAAAACATGAGACGATTTTAGACCCTGCCTGCGGAACAGCCGGTTTTCTTATTTCATCATACAAACACATTCTCAAAGAAAACAGCAAGAAAATCCCCGGCGATTTACTCACTCCCGAAGAACGGAAAAAAATCCTCACTAATTTCAAAGGATATGATATTTCACCTGATATGGTACGGCTTTCTCTTGTCAATATGTATCTGCATGGTTTTGTCCAGCCCCAGATTGTGGAATACGACACCCTGACAAGCGAGGAGCGCTGGAACGAATACGCTGATGTAATCCTCGCAAATCCCCCGTTTATGACCCCGAAAGGCGGGATTAAACCTCATAAAAAGTTCAGTGTGCAGAGTAACCGGAGCGAAGTCCTGTTTGTGGATTACATTGCTGAGCACCTCACGCCCACCGGCAGAGCGGCGGTGATTGTGCCCGAAGGCATTATTTTCCAGAGCGCCAACGCCTATAAACAGCTTCGTAAAATGCTCGTGGAAAATTATCTCTACGCGGTGGTGTCGCTTCCCGCGGGAGTCTTTAATCCCTACTCCGGCGTAAAGACCTCAATTTTATTAATGGATAAACAGCTTGCCAAGAAAACCGATTCCATTCTTTTTGTAAAGATCGAAAACGACGGCTTTGACCTTGGCGCCCAGCGGCGGGAAATTGACAAAAACGACTTACCAGATGCGTTGAATGTGATTAAAGAGTATATCACCGCTCTCAGGAATCACAAACCGGAAACATTTAACGCAAACGACAAACCCTGCGGCGCTTTACTGGTGAAAAAAGAAAAACTCGCAGAAAACGGGGAATACAACCTGACCGGGGATAGGTATCGGGTTACCGAAACCAGACGGCACCAGAAATGGCCGATGGTGAGGTTGGGGGATGTGTGTGAGATTTTAGATCGGTTTAGAAAACCAGTTGAAAAAAGCGAAAGGAAAAGTGGACAATATCCGTATTATGGTGCAACCGGTATTATTGATTATATTGACCAATATATATTTGATGAAAAGCTTGTTTTAATTGGAGAAGATGGTGCAAAATGGGGCGCAGGAGAAAAAACTGCTTTTATTGCCACAGGAAAATACTGGGTAAATAATCATGTACATGTTATTAGGCCTGATAGGTCAAAAATAATAGAAGAGATAATTGTATATCTTTTGAATAGTATTGATTTGTCAAAATATATCACGGGTGTAACGGTTCCCAAGTTAAATCAAGAAAAGTTACGAACTATCCTCATCCCCCTCCCACCTCTCGAAGTCCAGCGGGAGATTGTGGCCGAGATTGAAGGCTACCAGAAGCTGATTGACGGCTGCCGTCAGGTGGTGGATTCGTGGAAGCCCGATATCCAGGGCTATCTGGACGAGGAACTCAAGCAGTATCTGGCCGAACATCCGGAACAATGTGAAGAACTCAAGGACGGCTGGAAAATGGTGAAGCTGGGGGAGGTGTGTGAAGTAATTTTCGGGCAATCCCCAGAAAGTGAATACTATAATGATCGTGGAGATGGTACTCCTTTTTATCAAGGCAAAACTGAATTTACAGATAAATATATCGGTGCCCCAAGAATATGGACTACAAAAGAAACAAAGATTGCTGAAAAAGGTGATATTTTAATGTCTGTTCGTGCGCCAGTAGGCCCAGTAAATATCGCAACGCAAAGAATCTGTATTGGAAGAGGTCTTGCAGCAATACGTGTAACTAAAAAAATATTAATGCCTTACCTATTCTTTTTATTAAAAATTAAAGAAAAAGATATTAAAGGTAATGGTGGCGCTGTTTTTGATTCAATCAGCAGAAAAGATATAGAATCAATCCCAATCCCCCACCCTCCCCTCTCTGTCCAAGAGCGCATTGTAGACAAAATCGAAGCGGAGCGCAAAGTAATCGACGGCTGTCGCGAACTCATCAAAACCTATGAAGAGAAAATCAAGCGGGTGATAGATAAAGTCTGGGAGAGGTGAAATGATCAGACAGATTAAAAAAATAGCTCGGTTTGGTGTGTATTCTGATTTCATATGGAATTCTCAAAAATGCGCTGATTTTAAGCAGTATAATTTTATTTATGGCTGGAACTATTCGGGGAAAACAACTCTATCAAGGCTTTTCCGTTGCTTTGAATTAAGAAACATCCATCCGGATTTCCCTAACCTGGAATGTAGAATACAAACAGATCAAGGCGAATTAACACATAAAAACCTTGCCGATCATGCCTTGAACATCAGGGTATTTAACGAAGATTTTGTGGAAGAAAATTTTAAATGGAACGATGAAAATCACAGGCTGAACCCTGTGTTCATTTTAGGTGCGGAGGCGATAGAATTAAACGAGCAATTGAAAAGATTAACGGATGAAAAGAATCAACAAGATGAAATTCTGCGGAAGTTACAAAGCGAAAAAAATAATTTAGAGTTGAAGCTGGATAATACTCTCACAAACAAAGCATCCGAAATCAGAAAAATCCTGAGTATTACCAATGCCCGTGAATTTGATAAAACAAAATTGGAAGAACAAATCAAGAAAATAAAGGATAATTATAAGGAAAAAATCTTTAGTGAGGCGGATCGGGATAAAAAATTAAGTATTTATCGGAACCAAAGACAGTATGAAAATATTGCAAAAATAGAAATAGAAATAAAATCAAAACAATTCATTCAGGGATGCAGTCAATTACTCAGCAAAAAGATAACGGCACAACAAGTTATTGAAAAGCTAAAAGAAAACCCTCAATTAAATAATTGGGTGCGCGAAGGTCTTCGCTTGCATCAACAGGAAACTATCTGCCAATTCTGCGGAAATCCCATACCAGAGGATTTATTTGATAAGCTCAACAAGCATTTTTCAAAAGAATTCGATCAATTGATTGAGGATATTCAGTCGCTTGAATCAGAGATTAGGCGGTATAAAACCCAACTGGAAAAAGTGAATTTTCCCGATAAAGCGTATTTTTACGAAGAATATCAAGAAGAATATGTTAAAAGAATTCAGGGCTTAAAAAACTGTATTTCTGATTTGATTGGTCAATTAGATCAATTAACAGAAAAGCTGGAGGAAAAGAAAAAGAAGCCATTCGATATTGTTAATTCAGATTTCTCAAAACCTTTGGATGATGATATCGTTCAAGCGATAAATAAAATCAACGAGTTGATTCAATCGAATAATGAAAAAATACAGGGGTTGTCTAAAGAGAAAGAAAAGATCAAAGAAGAATTGATTCAGTATTATTCTGCCTGCGCAGTTCAAGAAATTAATTATTTTACATCAAAACAAGAAATTGAAAATAAAACAAAAGAAATTGATGTGGTTGAGGCTCATATTCAGGATATCACCAAGCAAATAGAAAGCGTAAGAGAGAAAATCGTTAAATGCAATTTGGGATCGGAAAAGATTAACCGCTATCTCAATGATTTCTTTGGCGATGATCACCTGCGAATAAAGCCCCTCGATGATGGCAAATATCAAATTTTCAGAGGCGACGCGCTGGCTAAGAACTTAAGTACGGGAGAAAGGAATATTATTGCGCTTGTTTATTTTATCACCAAATTAGAAGAAAATGATTTTGCTGTAAATCAGGCGATTGTATTCATCGATGATCCGGTTTCCAGCCTGGATAACAATCACACCTATAAGGTCTATGGTTTTTTACAAGAAAAGCTTAAAAATTGCGGCCAGGTATTTATCTCAACGCATAATTTTGATTTTTTTAATCTCTTAAAAGATTTTGTCTATGGCGATCCAGATGGCGCTCCAAATAAAAAGAAAAAAAATGAGAAAGAAAATTATTATCTGGTCAAAAAACTTCTTCAAAACGACCAAAAGATTTCGAGAATTGAAAACCTGCCGCAGGTCTTAAAAAGATTTAGATCGGAATATAATTATTTATTCAGTATTCTTATGAAATTCGCAGATTCTAATGATCAAGCGAATTTTGAGATGCTCTACATTCTACCCAATATAGCCCGCCGTTTTTTAGAAGCATATTTATTTTATAAATATCCTGATGGCAAGGATTTTAAAGATAAATGCAAACAGTTTTTTCAATCCGTTGAGCAGAATAAAAAACAAACGGTTTTAAAATTACTCGATGAGTATTCTCATGAAGAAAATCCTGAACATATTCGAAATCATCCTGATATTCAGGAATTACAAAATTGTATAAACCTTATTCTTGAATTACTGCAAAAAATGGATAAAGAGCATTATGATGCGTTATGTGAGTCTATCAGGTAGTTGTGAATCCTACAAAATAAATAATAGAAAAAGTCTAGGAGGGGTGATATGGAAGAAGCACAGAAAATATTTGAGTTTCTTCCAATTTCTTACAAGAATCCAACAGAAAAAGAGTATGTTGAGTTTCTTTGGGATTCCTTTTTAACCAACTACAAAACTACAAAATATCCTTTTGCTTTTCTAGCGTATCATATGCTCTTTATGTGTTTTGTTTACTTTGAAATATGGCAGATAAAGGAGAATTGCATTGATGATTTCCAAAAAGCCATGGTAGGATTCAGTAAGGATATGGAGAATGAATTGCTAAACTCTACAACACCATTTGCTCTATGGCAGGTAAATGAAAGTACTGTATTTCGTTTTCTGAAACTCATCGGACTTGATAATTCGGATATTGGCAGGTTTACAAAAATTGTTAAAGATAGGAATGATACTGCACATTCGAATGGAAATATTTTTTATAGAAACAAAGAAAATCTTGAAGATAAAATCAATGAAATACTTTCCTGTGTGGAATGTATTCAAGCAAAATCAAGACAAGTCATCGAAAAAGCTTACAATGACTTTCTTGTAGAAAGCCAAAATCCAGAAGAAAGAGAGTATATTGATGATGAGGACCAGATAAAAGAGATATTTATTCATGGAAACTATCTTTCTTTAGAAGATATTAAAATCGCTCGGGAATATGATATTTCTGTTTTATCTGGTGAAGAAGGATATATAAATATTCAAAACCTTGCAAAAAGAGACTTACATAAAATTTTGTGCCTCCTTATAAAATCTTAAACAGTCGAAAGTCGAAAGTCCAAAGTCTAAAGTCTTGTTCTGACAGGGTCTTTAAAAGACAGTCTTTTGCAATCTGATAGGTGAAGGACTTACTGGCCGCAAGCAATTGTTGCTTTCACCGTCAATAGCTAAGTCTGGCATAGAAACGCCGGCGAAAACGAGGAGAAAGAACGTCGTCTGTTTGAGCCAGTCCTTTGGGTTTAATCAAAAATCCGCCGTTGGCTTGTGATTTAAACTTCTGAAAAAATCATACCCGACCTTTTACAGAGGAAAACAGGATGTTTTCCGCCCAGACTGTGTGAAAACATAATATTTTATAGTTTTAAAAATATTATGTAAGCTCTATTAGAAAAAAATAATAAAATAGAGTTAGTTTTTTTGCTTAAAAGACCTCAATTCTACAAAATTGCAACACAAATCAATTTTCTTAGTCCTATATTACCTCTAAGAGTTCTTTTACACCAAATATATTTAAAACTCTTTTCATATTGTACACCATACTAATTATGCTAAATTCAGTCAAAGCACCATCCCTACCTTTTAACAGAAAATAATCATACCCCAAATTCCTTTTTATTGTCCCAAACGGATGCTCACATAGTTCCTTTCTTTTACCTATAAGTCTTTTTCCCTCTTCAGACATAATTTTATTATTATATTTATCCATCTCGTCTTTTCGAATATATATTTCTATTTTCTTTCCATCCTTGCTTTTTGTGCATAATTCTTTATCTTTACAGGTATTACAACTTTTACAGATATATTCTAATGTCAATTTACCATCCCTATTTATTGGATTTCTGCTTTTTCTGACTAATTCTTTCCCACAGGGACAAATATATACATCTTTCTCTTTATTATATGAAAAGTCACCTAAACTATATCGATTGGGCACTAAACAAAGAATTGTGTCTAAGTAAAATAA
>JBBFLL010000030.1:0-20569 GCA_037479045.1 Brevinematales bacterium
GCTTCAAGTTCCAATCTCATCGTCTGTTGCTCTTTCCTAAGTTCTTCAATCTTCGCTTCAAGTTCCAATCTCATCGTTTGTTGCTCTTTCCTAAGTTCTTCAATCTTCGCTTCAAGTTCCAATCTCATCGTCTGTTGTTCTTTCCTAAGTTCTTCAATCTTCGCTTCAAGTTCCAATCTCATCGTTTGTTGCTCTTTCCTAATTTCCTCAATCTTGGCTTCCATTGACAACTTTAAAATTTCCTGTTCTCTCTTTTGACTTTCAAAATTATCTCTTGTTTCCAATCTAAAAATATTAAGTCCTTCCTTCGTTGCTTGTTCCTCTTTTATTTCTTCTATAACCTTATATAATTCTTCAACTATTTCTTCAGCCTGTTCCTTTCCTAAACTCTTTTCAAAAGTTTTATAAATCTGAACAAAAGGGACTGAACTTCTTATTTTGCTCATCCATATACTCCTATATTAAAATTTTATAGTAAATTAAGTATAATGTCAAATTTAAAAAGCTACCCTGAAATTTTCAGGGTAGCTTAAAACTTAATCCTTCTTCCTCTGGAAAGGAAGAAACTTTACATCCTGAGCTACTATACTTATGGCTGTTCTTGTCTTTCCTTCTTCATTTTTCCATTTTGTCTGCCTCAACTTCCCTGAAATTATAACCTTTCTACCTCTCTTAAGATAAGTAGAGCAAATCTCTGCAAGTTTTCCCCATGCCCTTACATCAAAATAGTTTGTCTCACTTGCCTTTTCTCCATTCTTGTAGGTTATACAGGAATTTGCCACAGCAAACTTCGTGAAAGCAAGCCCATCCTGAGTATAGCGAAGCTCTGGCTCATTAACAACACCACCTTCCACAACAATAACATTCACATTTGACTGCATAACTTCCTCCTCAAATTTTCTATTATCCTTATTCAACTGAAATTGTTAAAAATTGTTAAGATTAAAAATTTTTTAAAAAATTTTTTTCTATAAATATGACTTTTCTTTTTTTTCATTATATAATAATTAATAGCTTTGAAAGTGGTTGAGGGTTTTAATGAAAGCAGACAAAATAACCATTCGTGATATTGAGTTATTTGGTATTTATGAAGAAGGTGAATTAATTGAAGAAAAGGGAATTATAAATATCTTCAACAAAGCCATCACAAAGGAAGGAAGAAAATTTGTAACTAAATATTTCAGTAGTCCATTACCTTCTCTATCTGAAATTGAAAAAGAACAAAACATTTTAAAGTATTTTTTAGAAAACCTTGATTACTGGAATGAATTTGTTAAAGATATGAATTTCTATGAATTTGATGGTGCTTTAAAATATCTTAATTCAAATCTTATTGATTTATATTCCAGAAATAAACTCAAATTTTTTTATAAAGCCTCAACTATAAAAATTTTTTATGAGAATATTTTTGAAGAAATTGAATCAGGCATTAAAAACATCTCAACACTCATAAAAAAAGCCAATTCTCTCGCATCACATTTCAATCTCAAAAAAAATAAAGCCCTTCAAAATATTATCAACAATCTTGAAAAAATTATCTCCAAAAAGGAAATAAACTTACTATTGAATATTAACGAAGATACTTATATTAACAACTTCAACTTACTTAAAATGGATCATAATATCCGTTTTGTTTTTAAAGAAAACTTGCTGGAAATTATAAAAATTATTTCAGAAATTGAAGGAAGAATAGCTTTAGCAAAAGCATTTAAAGAATACAACCTTACCTTACCTCTTTTTCGAGATGATGTATGCCTTGAAGTAGAAGATTGCTTTCATCCATTACTCAAGAAAGCCATTAAGAATAGTATAAATTTCAAAGAAGAGAAAAATTTTCTATTTCTTACAGGGCCAAATATGGCTGGAAAAACCACATTTCTTAAAACACTCGGAATATGTGCTTATTTTGCTCACTGTGGCTTTGGTGTGCCTGCTAAAAGTATGAAACTCTGTTTTTTTGACAGGCTCATTACAATAATCAACACAGAAGAAAATATTACCAAATCTCAAAGTTATTTTATGGGTGAAGTTAAAAGAGTAAAAGAAATCGTAAAAAATATAGTCTGTGGTAAAAAATGTTTAGTGCTTATGGATGAACTATTTAAGGGAACAAATTTTCAAGACGCATATGAAACAACTCTTCACGTAGTAAAGAAAATGCTTGAAATTAAAAGCTCTATATTTGTTTTTTCAACACATATTTTTGAAATTTCAGAAGAACTCAAAAAATACAAAAACATTATGTTCAAATGTTTTGATGCAATAGTAGAAAACAATAAGATTAAATACAATTATTCACTGAAAGATGGCATATCAAAAGAAAAACTTGGCATGAAAATCCTTCAAAATGAAGGCATTTTAGATCTATTCAATTGCAGGAGTGAAGATGAAGCTTAAAAACTTGCTTACAGGTCTTGATTATCACATTGAAGGAATTTTACCAGATATCGATATTGAAAAAATTATTAACGATTCAAGAAAAGCTAAAGAAAACTCTCTATTTATTGCCTATTCGGGTTATTCAGAAGATGTTCATTCATATATGAAAAATGCTTATGAAAATGGATGTCGGTATTTTGTTGTATTAAAAGAAAAAGTTGGAGATGTTAATTTAAAAGATGCAACTTTTATTTATGTAAAAGATATTAAAAAGGCGTTATCAATTATTGCAAAGAATTTTTATAACAACCCAACTTCCAACATAAAAGTAATAGGAATCACAGGAACAAGCGGGAAAACCACCACAACTTTCGTGATTTACAATGCTTTAAGATGGCTTGATAAAAAGGTTGGTCTAATTGGAACAATTGAATATAGAATAAACGATAAAATATTTCCATCAACCAATACCACCCCAGATCTTCTTGATCTTTACGAAATAATAAGTAAAATGAAAGAAGAAGGCATAGAATACCTTGTGATGGAAGTTTCCTCACACTCTCTTTTTCTGGAAAGAGTTAATGGAATAAATTTTGACATATGTGGATTTACAAATTTTTCGCAGGATCATCTTGATTTTCATAAAACAATGGAAGAATACCTTGAAGCAAAACTCCTTATTTTCGATAAACTTTCAGATTCAGAAAAAGAAAAAAAAGTTATACTTGTCAACAAAGATATGGATGTCTTCCCGAAAATTAAAAAAAAGTCTCTTGGCTATAAAAATATAGAGTTTAAAACACTTTCCACTATTGACGATAAAGCAGACTATTATATAAAAGTTTTAAGATCAACAACATCAAAAACAGTCATTGAATTAAATGGTGAAAAGCTCGAAATAGGGATGCCGGGAATAACAAATATTTATAACTTTGCTTTCGCTGCATCTGTTCTTAATGAAATTGGATTTAAGATGAAAGATTTTTCAACGTCTCTTATGTATACTTATGTCAGAGGCAGAATGGAAAAAATCCCAAACAATCTGGGAATTTCAATAATTATTGACTATGCCCACAAACCAGATGCACTTGAAAAACTTCTCAAAACCGTAAAACCTCTGATAGGCTACAATGGCAAACTCATAACAGTGTTCGGTTGTGGTGGTGATAGAGATAAACTTAAAAGACCAATAATGGGCAAAATAGCCGCCGAACTATCTGATTACACAATTATAACTTCCGATAATCCGAGAACCGAAGATCCTCTGGCTATAATAAAAGAAATAGAAGAAGGAATAAAGTCTACAAAAAATTATGAAATAATAGTAGACAGAAGAGAAGCAATTAAAAGAGCTATACTATTAGCCCAAAGAAACGATTGCGTTGTAATTGCAGGTAAAGGGCATGAAGACTATCAGATTATCGGTAAAGAAAAGCATCACTTCAGTGATAAAGAAGAGGCTTTAAAAGTAATTTCTTCCATTCAAAATGAAAAAAAAGGATTGCCTCCTACTGCCACAAAAAATTTATTGAACTCAATAGAATTTTCAATCAACTATTCTGAAAAAATAACAGAAAAATGGCTCATTATCGAAAATACAATTCAACTCATAAAAGACATTTATCTATTAAAAAACAAAGAAAATATTCACAGAAGCGTTGTAGAATTTCTACTCAACTATGAGGATATTTTTTCCATTTCAGATATAAAAATTATCTCAAAAATAGAAAAAGGAATGAGAACAAAAAAAGAATTTTACGAGCTTGAACAACAAATAGAAACAAACGAAATAAAAACTCTATTATCAAAGATAAAAATCTTACTGGAGAAAATAAAAGATGAAATTAATTGTAGCAACTAACAACAAAGGCAAAATTGAAGAAATAAAAGCAATGCTAACAGATTTTGATGAAGTCTTATCTTTGAAAGATATAGGCTTTACAGATGAAGCTATAGAAGATGGAAAAACCTTCCTTGAAAATGCTATGAAAAAAGCATTATTTTACTACAATGCTTTAAAAGAAAAATACAAGGATTACTTTTTTCTTGCAGATGATTCTGGACTTGAAGTAGAAGTCCTTAATGGAGAACCCGGCGTTTATTCTGCAAGATATGCCGGTGAAAAAGCTAAAGACGAAGATAACATAAAAAAGCTATTAAATGAAATGAAAGGTATTCCATTTGAAAAAAGAAATGCCAATTTTAACTGTACAATGGTGCTTGTTTATCCGAATGGTAAAACAATCCACAAAGAAGGAAAATGCTATGGTAGAATTGCCTTTGAACCAAAAGGAAAAAATGGATTTGGCTATGACCCAGTTTTCCTTACTGAAGAATCAAATTATGAAAAAACAATGGCAGAACTTTCAAAAGAAGAAAAAAATTCTATCTCTCACAGAAGAAAAGCTCTGGAAGGAATAAAAAATGAACTTAAGAGATAAACTTGCAAGCTATTTAAAAGAAGAGTTCATAATACAAGAAGAAAAATCTTCAGACGAAAAATTTATAAAACTCGAAGAATTAAAGAAAAAGACTCTTGAGTGTAAAAAATGCGAATTATACAAAACAGCAACAAACCTTGTTTTTTCAGATGGGGATTATAATTCTGAACTTGTCTTTGTAGGAGAAGCTCCCGGCGAAGATGAAGACCTGCAAGGCAAGCCATTTGTGGGAAGAGCTGGAAAACTTTTAACTGCAACAATCGAAGAATTTGGACTATTAAGACAAAAAGTCTATATATGTAATATTTTAAAACACAGACCACCCGGTAATAGAAACCCTGAGCCAGAAGAAGTTGCTGTTTGTAGTCCATTTTTGCTTGAACAACTTGAAATAATAAAACCAAAACTTATCGTAACACTCGGAAATTTTTCAACAAAATTTCTGCTTGATACAAAAGAAGGAATTTCTAAACTAAGAGGAATAGTAAGAAAATCCCCCTATGGATATGACATTTTACCTACTTATCATCCTGCTGCTGTTTTGAGAAATATGGGCTTAATAACCGATTTTAAAGAAGATATAAAAAAAGCAATTTCATACATAAGTGGAGAAAGATGAACGAATTCAAAATATTAAAAATTATCGGACAAGCTATAAACGATTATGACATGATTGAGAACAACGATAAAATTGTAGTTGGCATCTCTGGAGGAATGGATAGTATATTTATGCTTTTATTTCTCCATAAAAGAAAAAAATATATTCCATCAAACTATGAGCTTTTTCCAGTTATTGTTGACAATTTTAACGGAGAAAATGAAAGCTACAACAAAAAACTTCTTGAATTAGGAAATTTTATTAAAGAAGAAACAAATCTTGACCTTAAAATAATTCCTGTTCCTGCCGTAAAATATCTTACAACTTCTGATAGACCAAGAAGGGATACATGCTATCTTTGTGCCCAAAAAAGACGAACAGAATTATTCAAGTATGCAAACGAAATAGGTGCTAAAAAAATAGCTTTAGGCCACCACAAAGATGATATTATAGAAACTACCTTAATGAATATGTTTTATAAAAGAGAACTTTCCTCAATGTTGCCTCATTTGCCTTTATTTGGAGGAAAAATGAGTATAATAAGACCCCTCGCCTATCTCGAAAAGTCAGATATTGAAACCTTCATATATTCATATCCAAAAGAAATACCAATATTTGGAGAAGTTTGTCCATCAAAAATAGTAAGAAGAGATTTCAGAAGACTTGAAGTAAGAAACCTTCTTGAAGAATTAAACGAAAAAATCCCTAATATAAAAAACAACATTTTTGCCGCCTTCAGAAACCCCAAAATAGATTACTTACTGAACTTCAAATTCAATCCCAAAAAATCTGGCAAATTCAAAAGACCGTGAAGTAACTAAAAGCAATTTAAACCTATGAGTCTATTCCATATCTTGCTTGTTAATCTATTTTTTATAAAAGAAAACGTTAAAGAAAAAATTCCTTTCACCATATAAAGCTCTACCATCAAAATTAAAAATTACTCATATCCATCTCCAATCTCATTCCATCTATTGAGATATTCTTCATAGGCTTTAGGTTGTAACCAGTAACTTATTTTGCCGTTTTTTTCACCTTTATGAATACCCCTTTTTACCTCACTGGATTTAATTATAAAAATTTCAGGTCTATCATCAAATACTTTTCTACATATTATAACATATTCTGCAAAAAGGTGATCAATATTGTTACCAAAAGGAACAGGAGTTTTTTCTGTTAATGCTTTCACCTGAATTGTAATAGTCTTTGTAGCTTTTTGACTATAAGCAACAATATCCACCCCCTTTGCGTTTCTTGAAGTCGGTAAAACATTCCATCCTCTTTTTGATAACTCATAACAAACATAATACAGTCCAACATTTCCTACAATTTGATTTTCTTTTTTGTGAATATTATTTTTCATAAAAATGGCCTTGCTCCAAAATTTTCAAAATTCGGGGTGTTATAAAATTCAATATTTATTCTTAAATCTTGCAAAATACTCATCTATTTCTGATCTTAATTCTACACCCGCCTCCTCAAAGCAAGAAAGTAAGTCTTCATAAGCACCTTTTCCACCTAAAAAATCCCAGAATTCTTTTCCTACCATAAGCTCAGAATTATCAAGCATGCCTTTTATTGTCCATCTTTCATAAGGGTCGGGTTCATAAGGATTGTATGGAATAGCTATTATTGTGTTAACTTTAGCTTTGGGATTATCAGTAAAAACAATCGCTGCCCATTCAAGTAAATTTCTTTTATAACTTTTAAATTCATTTGTATTTGGTTTTGCAGTTTTTAAATCAATTAGATATTGTTCACCTTCTTTGGTTTCCAAAAACAAATCCACTTTCACCTGTTTAATTTTGTTTATTTTGCCACCCACTGTTTCTCTTATCCGAGTTAACTCTTCTTTTTTGCTGGGATTATGCTCTCCTGTCGATAATTTATTCATAATATCTTGAATAACATTCTGACAACCTTCACTAATTTCATTTTTTAGTCTGTATTGGCTTATCACTCTTGCAAACTTACTCTTAGCAAGCTCTACTGCAACTGGCTCAAATATTGAAGTGCCAAATGTTGTATTTAAAGATTGCATGAAAGAATACAATGCCATTCTATCCTTACCCAGCAGTCGATAATGGAATGGCATACTATTACTTTCTGGTTTGTAATTTTCTAATTTATTACGAATACAATTTGTAATGAGATTTTTTATGTTTTCTTTTTGTTTATCTGGTAATGACATAATTACCTTTCCTTTAAATGAAAAATTATCTCTGCATAAGCACCTTTATCTTTTTCTGTTCTATTAAGAACAGGACGCTTAAATTGGTTAACAATTTTCATTCCAGATTTTTCTGCAATTGTGGGGTACAAATTATATTTGTCATTTGCAACAAGAAAAACATTATAACCCTCTGCTAAATATTTCTTACAATTCAAAAGTACTTGTGAAATGCCCTCAATATAAGACTCTTTTGCTTCCTTTCCCTGTCCTTTAAAGAGAGGTCCAATTTCAAGTTCATCCTTCCTTTCAAAACCAAAGAGATCATAAGCATAGGCATGTTGTTCGTGGTAGTCTATTAAACCTACATATGGTGGTGATGAAAAAATACCCTTTATTTTTTGCTTTTTAATAAGACCTGCCAGATCAGGATATTTAATTTCTACTTCTTTCAATATATTAATCGTCCTGCTATCACCGGTGAGACATATTTGATAAGTGTTGGTTCTTAATTTCTCAAACTGCGATAATCTTTTTATTGTATCACTACTATATGTTTGCCACCATTTGAGAATTGAGAACAAAGGCTTACATATCTTACCATGTTTTGTGCAATAATATGGGGCTATAACCGGCTCTTTCAAAGTTGCCAAGTCAGAATGAGTTGTTGCTCTGCAGCTTCTCATAGTTCTACTGAGAATTATACGAATTATGTTTTTTGTATCAATATCATTGATTTTTTCAATTTCTTCTTTTACAAATTCTATCTCATCCCTTATAGGCTGGATATACCATTTATCAATAAATTTCTCTTCTTTATCCTGTTTTAATTTTATATTGTATTGCTTAAGCAAACTATAATATATTTCCTGAAATGCTTTTTCTTTCTCAAGACCATATTGTTCTTCATCCACTTCCCCCAGCCTTAGCTTATATTTATACTCAGGGACTGGAAAATACTCATTGTTGAAATGATTTAAAGTATCCGTAATTATCTCATCAAACTCCAGAGTACGTGAGTTTGATAGAAATTCTTTAAGATTTCTCGTAATTCTATCAATCTCATACTTTATCTGTAGCAGGTCATATTGTTTTATTTTACAATTAGCAATTAATGCATTAAACTCTGAAATATCTATTCCTATTGCATGTATTCCAAGTTCATTTGCCTGAACAAGAGTAGTTCCACTCCCACAGAATGGATCAAGAACAATATCCCCTTTTTGAAAATATACTTCTTTCTTGAAATTGTCAGTATGAGAGTCTAAAAAATATTCAACCAATTGTGGAATAAATTTTCCTTTATAAGGATGCAAACGATGAACGTGTTTTGTAGTTTCTGCTTCTTTGTATTGCTCAAAAGATAACGCCCAATTTAAATCTTCTCCTAATTTTTCTTTCCACAATATTTCTCTTCTTCCTCTGTGTGAACTATAATAATTTTTTAAATCATCAATTGAAACATATACATTTCCATTGTTCCCATATTTTTTTATTCTGCCATATTGAATTAAATAAGAAATATTGGATACAGTAACATTTCTACCAGTGAAATTTGATGCCCATTCACTTGCTTTTTTGAGATTCAACAAATTATTTTGCCCTAACACCACTTCGGTATTTCCAAGCATAGATACTTCAATTTCATTCATATTAGTCACCTATTTATATTTTAAACTATTCATTTGGAATGTCAAATATTTTTCTTCTCAATTAATCAAAATACATCAATCAAAGAACAAAAGAATTTTTCTCACTTTTTAAAATTGCTTGGCTTTCTATAATTAAATTATTAAAATAAATGTTTTTCAATGAAAAAATCTCCCCCTTACCTCCACCCTACAAACGAAATTGCAATAATCACACCCATAAGCACAAGAAGCCCAATAAGTAAAACCCACGAAAGTGGCCTTGCCCAGTTGTTTGTCCAGCCAATGCCAAATCTTTTCTCCACAAAAACAGCCGGGTCGTCCGGATTGAAATAGAAAACTCCAAGTTTCCAGTATTTATCGTCATCACGAAGAATAACATTTTTCTCCTTTTTCTCTGATAGCTTTATTCTACTTCCTCCCTGTCCTACTCTTACAGAAATATAAATACTTGCTAAAACTATAATCCCTGTAATCCCGAGTATTATTCCAGTGAGAATCTCTGGAGACAATTGAATTATAAAGCTAACTTGCATAAGCAAAAACACAAACAGCATAAAAATTCCAGAAAAGATTGTAAAATTTGCCCACGTCCTTTTAAATATAATATTCTTCCTTCTTGATTCTTCTGGATTTGCCGGGTCAATTTGCTGTCTTGCCCTGACAATTATAAAATATGTGAGAATAAACACAAAAATCATAAAAAGCTGCATCAAAACAGGGAAAAGGATAAGAAAGTAAGATTTATTCACCCATTTATCAGGATTTAAACTTGCATCCCAGTGAATTATAACTTTATCTGGAATTTTATCATAAAAGATAAACCCAATCCCTAGTGTCAAGGCAATTACCAGAATGTAAGTCATAAACCATAATGGAGAAGGTAAATTTTGCCCGTCAATATCAGTAGCAGCAACTATAAACTCCTTTTTACCTTCCATCCACTTCTTCTCCTCTTTGAGTTTTTTCATCTTGAAATGCCCCCTGACATAAAATCCAAGAAACACAATGATTTCAAAAAAGATGATAAAAATTCCAGATAGACTGAATGCAACTACAGGAAACTTAATCAAAAAAATTACAAGTGGAATAACAATCAAAAATCCCGCAATAATTACAGAGTTTCTATAAAATTCTCTTATCTTCTTAACTTCAGGTTCATTAAAAGATTCTTCTGGAATTGTCACACCAAAACTTTCGGTTTTCCTTGTAAGATAAGGAATGAAGGCAAAGAAAAAAGTGATCATCAGAAAAATAGCCATGAGAAAGGTTGAAAATATTAACATTGGACTCCTCCTTAAAAATGAATACTACAATCGCACCTAAGGCGTATAATACTAAATTTGTTGCCCGTTTTTTCTTTTATACGAACTTTCGACTTTGGACTTTCAACTTTCCACTGATACTTACCATATCCCCCAGAACAGCCTATACCTAACCCTTTTGGCATATTCTACGTAGCCTTCAAGCTCCTTCATCAAAAATTCGTCCTCCTTTTTCGTTCTGTATATAAGCAAAGCTATCGCTACTAACTCAAAAATAATTCCCAGATAAGATCCCAGAATTAATGGGACACCAACCATAGAAAGAATTCCTCCAAAATAGTATGGGTGTCTTATCAATTTATAAGGACCTGCCTGACATACATAGTGTCCCCCATCTTTATCAATAGCTACAAAAGGTAGAAGAAAATCGTTCACCTTTCTTGCCCATATTGAAAAAAATTGACCCAAAAGATAACAAAATATTGCCACAAAGTAAAGAGGGAAGCTCACCTCAGGTCCCCATTTAAATCTTACATCAAGTATTGAAAAAATTATGGCTGCATACCCAAAAAAACTCGAAACAAAGAAATATTTTTTGTCCCAGTTCTGCAATTTTTTTAAACCTCCCTCTGGTTTCATTCTTTTTTCCAGAAGCGATTCTCTATTCCATAATACAATAAGAGAAATGATAGAAATAAATATACTTAAACCAATATAAACCCACCCCTGCCAGTAAAATATATTCCACGCTGGCAGAAATATTAATACAAAAAGGAAAGGAATTGAGATAGCATATCTTGATAAAACATATTTGTGTATTGGTTTCATAAAAGTTTCCCTCTGATCAAATCTTACATATTACTCTGTTTCTCTATATCCTCATAAATCTCATCAATCACCTTAATAAAATCATCTCTTGTAAAATTCTTACAGAAATATTCATTTACAATAGGTGTAAGAATTTGCTTGAGTCTTTCCATATCCTTATTTCTATTCTCTCTCTCAACTACAACAGCTCCTCTTTTTCTATTAAGGCTTATGAAGCCTTCTCTCTTTAAAAGATTATACGCTTTGTTCACGGTATGAAGATTTATGCCAAGTTCTTCAGCAAGTCTTCTCACAGTTGGAAGCTGATCCCCTACTTTAAGTTCTCCTGTTGCAATACCCCTTATTATCTCATTTTTTATCTGTAAATAAATCGGAGTATCTGAAGTTAAATCAATCCTTATAAACATAAAAACTCTCTTTGTTATATTTGTTATAGTAATAGTATAATATAAACAAAAAAATATGTCAAGATTAAAAATAAAAAAGGTGGTTACCCAGAAAGTTTTTCTTGGACTTTATTGAGATTACTTCACCATTTACGAAGGTTCGTAATGATAGGCTTATGTCATTGCGAGAACTCCACGCCATTTTGTTTTTCTAATAATTCAGCTTTACAAAATGGTGTGGAGGACGAAGCAATCCCCTTGAAAGCATCTTTCTAGGCAACCACCTGCCCAACAATTTATTACTATAACTTATCTATACTTTTTATAAAGCTCATAAGCATCTGAATAATTAGTAGAGTAGACTAAACTATTATTATCATAGACTTCTACTTTAGAATAATACAACTTTAATTCATCTCCACTTATTTTAGGCTCCCCATAACTGACCACCTTCGCATTATAATAATTTGTAATTCCATCTCCATCAGTATCAACATCTTCATATCTCCATGCTTTATAACTTGTTTCTGTTATATTGACGTCAGTATTGGTTCCTATGCCTATAATATTATTACTTAAGTACATAGTCGCAATAATTGAATCAGTTTTAAAAACAACTACCACTTCATATGGAGCACTCGTATAATCAAACAAAACATTACCATCTACAACAAGCTTTAATATTTTCCATTCAGTATTAAGGAAAGTACCTTTTTTTTCCTCAGGCTGTGGTTGTGGAGCACAACTAATAAACAAAAGTATTAAAAATAATCCCATAAAATAAATTTTTTTCTGTTTCATAAAAAACCTCCTCTTTATTTATTAATTAACTTAACACAAAATTTATTTTTTTTCAAAAAAATAAAAAAATTTTTCACTCAATTTAAAAAAAAATTTAAAAAACTGATTTTAGTGAGAACTCATTAAAGACAATCAATAAGTATTAGACTCAACATTAGAAAATTTTCTGCTGACTATACCGTTTCCTGTGGCTCGGACAGTGAAAAAATATGTTGTTCCACACATGAGATATTTACTTATAGCCTCTGAATTGTTTGTAGTAACATAATAATTTGAAGTAATTTCAAACACAAATTTTCTTGGTCCATCAGAAAAGGGATTTACTTCAATTGTTGGTTTATTTACAGCATTTTGATTGGAAAGTATTCTCTCACCAAGAATGCTGAAATTGATCAAATCAGCATTATTAACCGAAATGTAGACATTATAACCTTCAAAATAAGTTTCATTATTAAACCCATAAAAGGTAAGATATATACTATCATTCGATCTATAAGACACAAGCCCTAACGGAGCTCCAAATTCTATAGCAGCTTCAGGATTCTCAATTCCACACGTAAGAAGAAAAAACAAAAGAAAATAAAATATAAATCTTCTCATCTCAAACCTGTGAAAGAGAAATTCTCTTCTTTTCATCGATATCTATAATTTTCACATTAACAGCATCGCCAATCTTAAAGAAATCCTTTGGTTGCTTCTTTTCCTTAAAATTGGATCTATGAAGTAATCCTTGCGTCCCCGGAATAAGCTCAACAAAAACTCCATAATCCTCGATTCTTACAACTTTACCTTCAATAAGCTCACCAACCTTAAAGCCATTTGCTATATGTTCAACCATAAAAGCTGCTCTATCTATCTTAAAACTATCCTTTCCAGAAATCATCACCTTTCCATCATCTTCTATGGAAATAGTCACCTCAGTTTCAGCCATAATCTTCTTTATAACCCTTCCACCCGGACCTATCACATTTCCTATTTCACTTACAGGGATATTAACAACCTTTATCTTTGGAGCATTTGCCGAAAGACTGCCTCTCGGTGTAGATATAGCTGCTTCCATTTTATCAAGTATGTACTCTTTACCCTTCCATGCTTGTTCAAGAGCTACTTTAAGAATCTCTCTCGGTAGCCCAACAGTCTTAACATCCATCTGAAATGCATTGATCCCATCTCTTGTACCAGCTACCTTAAAGTCCATATCACCATAGTGATCCTCAACACCCTGTATATCTGATAAAACAGCAAACTTATTGGTTTTATTATCCCACACAAGCCCCATAGCAATACCAGCTACATTCTTTTTCACCGGCACACCTGTACACATCAAAGCAAGACTTGAACTACATACGGTAGCCATAGATGAAGAACCATTTGATTCAAGCACTTCTGAAACTATCCTTATAGTATAAGGAAATTCACTTTCATCAGGCAAAATAGGTTCTATTGCCCTTTGAGCAAGATGCCCATGCCCTATTTCTCTTCTTGATGTAGATGTAACCTTTTTAACCTCTCCAGTAGAAAAAGGCGGGAAATTATAATGAAGCATAAATCTTTTCGGTTCACTTTCTTCAATAGAATCTACATACTGAACATCACTTGATGTCCCAAGTGTAACAATAGCAAGACTCTGCGTTTGCCCTCTTGTAAACATAGCAGAACCATGCACATTTTCAAGTAAATCAAGATCTATGGTTATAGGTCTTATCTCTTCATACTTTCTACCATCAGGACGTACTCCGTCATTCAATATCATATCCCTGACAACATTCACCTCAACATCTTCAAAAATAGCTTTAACTTCACTGTATTCTTCACTTTCTTTAGTAAAACCAAAATTTTCAAGCACCTTATTGAAAGCCTCTTCAATATTCTGCTTTCTTTTCTTCTTGTCTGGATTAACATTTACAGCCTTAATTGCTTCATAAGAATAATTCCAAATTTCTTTTCTTTTTGATTCTTCAAGTTTTAATTCTTTCTCTGGAACTACATACTTTTCTGGTTTGATCTTCTCAACAAGTTCTTCAATTAATTCAATAACTTTTATAATATTCTCTTCTGCCAGATCAAGGGCTTTCAAAAGAATTTCAGGAGAGACTTCCTTTGAACCTCCTTCTACCATTGTAATACCACGTCTTGTGCCAGCAACAACTATGTCAAGTAAAGCATCATCAACATCTACAATAGAAGGATTTATTATAAAATTCCCATCTTTATAGGCTATTCTTACACCACCAACAATATCAAGAAATGGAATTCTTGAAATAGCAAGGGAAGCAGACGCCCCAATTATACCAAGCACATCCGTTGAATAAACCTGATCTGCAGAAAATGTCGTCGCAATCACCTGAACTTCATTTTTAAAATTTTCAGGGAAGAGTGGTCTTATAGGTCTATCTATAAGTCTTGAGACAAGAATTTCTTTCTCTGAAGGTTTCCCTTCTCTCTTGATATAACCACCCGGTATTTTCCCGGCAGCATAAAATTTTTCCTGATATTGAACAGTAAGTGGGAAAAAATCCACATCATCTGGAACATTATCAGACATACAAGCAGTAACAAGAACGGCATTTTTACCCTCTTTTACAAGAACTGCCCCATCCGCCTGTTTAGCCATCTTTCCAGTTTCAATAATAATCTCTCTCTCTCCAATCTTCTTACTCACACTAACAAAACTCATTAACTATCTCCTTAAATATAAAAGGGTAAAAATCCCTGCAAAACAAAAAATTAAATACCGAGCTTTTTTGTAATCTCTGCGTATTTTAAAGGATCTGTTTTCTCAAGATATCTCAAAAGTCTCTTTCTTCTTCCAATAAGTCTCAAGAGCCCTCTCTTAGAATTGTTGTCCTTTGGAAAATTCTTAAAATGCTCAGTTAAGTTTTTAATCCTTTCAGACATTAAAGCTATCTGAACCTCAGGTGAACCAGTATCCTTCTCATGCCTTGAAAAGTCAGTTATAACCTTTTTCTTAACTTCAGTAGTAAAACTCATCTTTAAATCCTCCATTTGCTTTGAATAAACTTAAAATTACCTCTCTATCATTATAAAGCAAATTTTTTAATTCTTCAAGATTATGCAACTTTTTTTCTTCTCTTGTCTTTTTTATAAAATAAATTTTGTGTTCTTTTATCAAAGACAGTTTTCTTGCCTCATCTTCACCAAGCCCAATAATATTTGTTTCATTCCTCATTTCCTTTCCATTTATAGTTGGTCTATTGCCTATATATGTCATAGCTGGAAATATTTTTTCTCCAAGTTTATAAATTGTAAAATAAACCCCTGTAGAAGGCAAAATCTGTTCATTAATTTTAAGATTTATTGTAGGAAAGCCTATTTTACTACCAAGTCCATCTCCTTTAATTTCTGTAGAATAGATAAAATAATTTCTCCCAAGCATTTTGTTTGCTATCTCTATCTCCCCTCTTGAAATCAAATCTCTTATTAAACTCGAACTTATCCTTTCACCATTATGGCAAACTTTTTCTACAACAAAAACGTTATCAACCATCTTTTTTAAAAAATCAACATCTCCGCTATTATTTTTGCCAAATCTGAAATCATAGCCGATAAAAATATTTATTTTTTTAAATCTCTGTTTTAAAAAATTTACAAATTCATCTCTTGTCAATTCTTTTATTTCGGAAAAATCAAGAGAAGCAAGATAATCTATAGAAAGTTTGCCAAAAATTTCATCCTTATAACCAAAAGGAAAAATATACCCTTTAAAATTTTTGGGATTTAAAATCTCAAGAGGAGCCCTCTTAAAAGTTATAACAAACCTATTCTCGCCCAAAGAATGTCTTATAAGTTCATCAATTATTCTCTGGTGTCCAAGATGAAAACCATCAAAATTACCAATAGTCAAAAAGACTTCATCAAGATAAGGAAAATCCGAAATTTTTTCAATCAATTTCATCTTTTTATATCCAGCTTAAATATTCTGGTAAAAATATAATAAAAAAATGAAAACAAGCAAAATTGAACCACAGCTTTCAACATAAAAACCAATGGATAAGACGGCAAATTATAAAAATAATAATAAAATGGAAAAACTATAATCCCTGCTAAAAGAGAAATTAAGAATAAAATAAAAATCTTTCCAGTATGTTCGCTATGATATATATTCATTTTTTTAAGTTTAAAATAGTAATAAAAAAATGTAAGCCATATAGATATACTATCGGCAGCAAATATACCAAACATTCCTATTTGTGGAAAAAAAGCCGAAAAATAGAAGACAAAACTCCATAAAAAGACAATTACATTTGCCTTAAATGGCGTTTTTGCATCATGAATAGAATAATAAATTTTTTCATAAATTACTGTTACACCCATAGCATAAAGCCCAATAGCATAAATAGCAGTAGCAAGATAAGTCATTTTAAGAAGTTCAAAACTATACCTGCCAGTATTTCCAGTAAAAAACATCATTACATCACGAAATATAGAATTTACAACAGTATCTGGAAAGAAAACAAAAAAAATCGTAATCGGAATTAAAAAATAAGAAAGTAGATATATAGCTTCATTTATAGCTTTATTAAAATTCTCCTTATTTTCTTCACTATGAAATCTTGAAAGTAAAGGCATTACAACAGTTCCAATGGCAATACTTATAAAACCAAGTGGAGCTTCAATAATCATAAGAGCATTGAGCATAACTATATTACCACCCGGAAAAAAAGCAAGAAAAGTAGTTGTAAGAAGATTTTTAAAGGTTAAAAACAGCATATTTCCCGCAGTAGGAAAAAATAAATTGAAAAATTCTTTCACATCTTTATCTTTGAAGTTTAAATAAAAACTATACTTAAACCCGATTTGCTTGAGTTCGTAAATCTGAGACAAAACCATTAAAATCACACCAAAAAGAACAGCAAAACCAAGCGAATATATACCTAATTTTTTCACAGAAAGAATCGGAAAAACAATAAAAAATATATTAAAAACTACAGGTGCAAAAGCAGACGCAAAAAACTTTTTAAAAGAATTAAGCATCCCCATAAATATTGCATAAAGACATATAAAGATTATATATGGCATCATAATGAGATAGAGATACAAAGTTTCAATATAAGCTATGCTACCATAACGAAACCCAACAAATAGAATAGGAAAATAAAAAGGAATCAAAATAGTAAGCAATATGGTTAAACAGACATTAATAACAAGAAAAATATTAATGACATTGCTGGCAAATAAAAATGCCTTTTCTTCACCTTCAAGAGTAAGTTTCTTTTGAAAAGTAGGAATGAAGGAGTTTCCTAATGCCCCACCCTCACCTATATAACGTCTGAAGGCATTTACTATCCTGAAAGCTGCTACAAACCTATCCGCAGCAAAACCAAAAAGGTAAGAAATAACATTTTGCTTTAATACACCAGTGATTCTTGAAATAAAAGTGCCAATAGAATTAACAAAAGTATGTCTGTAAGAAACCAATCTTGCCACAAAATCTCCACGAGTTACTTTATCAAACCTTTGTCTTTAAGAACATTTTTGAGCTTATCTTCATTTTCTTTCTTCATATTACAGAGCGGAAGTCTGAACTCAAGAACAGGTATAAGCCCCATAAGATATGCGGCAGTCTTAACAGGAATAGGATTTGTTTCTATAAACATAGCTCTGTGAAGTGGATAAAGTTCAAGATTAACACTCTTAGCCTTATCAAATTCTCCTTTTTCATAATGTCTGAAAATAGCGGCAACTTTATCTGGAACTATATTTGCAGTAACAGATATAGCCCCTACCCCTCCAATGGAAAGAAGAGGTAAATTTACAAAATCATCACCTGAAAGAAGTAAAAAGTTAGACCCAACATTCTCCATTATTTCAATTGCCTGTCTTAAATCCCCGGTTGCTTCCTTTATACCAATAACATTCTTTATCTTTGAGAGCCTGCCAACTGTCTCAGCAGTCATATTTAAAGCTGTCCTTCCCGGCACATTGTAGAGTATCATAGGTAAATCAACAGCTTCAGCTATTGCCTTAAAATGCTGGTATAAACCTTCCTGTGTTGGTTTATTGTAATATGGAACTATCGATAGATGAGCATCTGCTCCACTTTGCTTTGCTGCAATAGCAAGTTCTATCGCTTCTTTTGTAGAGTTTGAGCCTGTCCCAGCAATTACAGGCACTCTACCTTTAACTTTCTTAACCACAAAATCTACAAGCTCAATATGTTCTTTATGACTTAAAGTTGCACTCTCTCCTGTTGTCCCGCATGGAACAATACCATCTGTTCCTTTTGAAATATGAAACTCTATTAAATTTTCAAGTGTCTCATAATCAATGTTGCCATCTTTAAACGGAGTAATTAATGCAACTATTGAACCTTTTATCATAAAATTCCTCCATTATATTTTTATCACCTGAAAAATGTTTTAAATATAAGAAAGCAAATTTCAAGAATATTTTAAAGAATAGATAAAAAAAATACAAAATTTTAGCTTATTCCTTTCTCCCTTAAAAAAGGCCCATATTTTTTATCCACTTCAAGAATGTGATGTGAAAGCCACTCTTTAAGAAAACTTAAAACTTCTACAGTTATAAAAATATTGCCTTTATCATACTTCTCTTTAAGCTCAATAACCTCTTTTGTAAGTTTGCTATGCTCATCATGTTGTTCACCATAACCCGGATAATCATGCTTTAAAAGAGCTTCCTCTTCTGCCTTGAAATGAAATTTTGTATAGTCAATAAGCTCATTAAATATATCAGCAAGAACATTTCTACCCTTTCCTTCTTTCATTGCATCGTAGAGTTTGTTAATTATACCTACCAATTTTTTATGCTGATCATCAAATAAATTTACACCAACACTCAAACTTTCATTCCACTCTATAAACGCCATAATGTCCTCCCCCTTAATTTACGCCTTTTTCTTTTAAAAATGGACCATATTTTTTATCAGTTTCGAGAATATGATGTGCAAGCCAATCTTTAAGAAAAGCAAGGATTTCTGTAGTTATAAAAATATTGCCTTTATCATATTTTTCTTTAAGCTCCATAACCTCTTTTGTGAGTTTATTATGTTCATCAAGATGTTCTTTATAACCCGGAAAATCATACTTAAGCATTACTTCCTCTTCAGATTTAAAATGAAATTTAGTATATTCAATCAATTCACTAAAAACCTCACCAAGAACATCTCTTCCTTTCCCTTCTTTCATTGCATCATAAAGTCTGTTTACAATAGAAACAAGTTTCTTATGTTGCTCATCAAAAGAAGTTAACCCAACACTTAAATTTTCGTTCCAATCAATATATGACATATAACCTCCTTACAAACAAATAAATTTTATCAACAAATAAAATATTGTCAATATTATTTTATTAATAAACTATTCAAATTAAATTAATATTTTTTTCTCTCAAAATATTTAACTTTTTGGCAAAAATCTTTTCTTACTTTTCTTCTGTAAATTTGCAAAAAAAAGTTTTCACTTTATGAAAAAATTGGTTAAACCTTCCATAATTCTCTTCATTGCGAGCTTTCTAATGTTCTCCCTCCGTCCTTGCGAGCTTTCTTCCCTTCTTTATTCATCATTGCGAACTTTCGCCCCTTCTCCTTTTGTCATTGCGAACCTTCGGAAGAAGGTGAAGCAATCTCAAAAAAACTTTTTTGGCAAAAAGTGGAGAAAAACCCTCTTACTTTCTTTTGTCAAAGCGACAAAAGTTAGCACTTTCTGGGAGAAAGTGCTCAAATCCTTCTCCTCACCTTTTCTTTTGTCAAAGTCACAAAAGAAAAGGTGAGACCAAAAGAAAAAGACTTTTTCGCCTTGTGGCTTGTTCAAAAGTATAGCATTGAAAAAATCTACCCTCGCACATTCGCCCTCCTTTGCTCAACGTGCTCGGGGCCAGACTGTGTGAAAACTCCACAAAAACGTATAAATAGGATATAATATTGTATAAGGGAAATCAACAAAAAAGGGTAATTTTATGGAGTATATAGTTGGAGAATCTAGGGAACAGATATTACTTTTTCCTGAGACGCTGGATGACTTGATAAGTGAAGAAAATCCGGTTCGATTTATAGATTTGTATATTGATAAG